>JAXJVC010000270.1:0-2935 GCA_036308745.1 Oscillospiraceae bacterium
CCCAGCTGGCTTCCTCGCCGTCCACAGCGCTGATCTCCAGGCCGTAGGGGCCTTCTACGCCCTCCACCAAGCTTTCTGCCAGCAGCACAGCACCCAGGTATTCCTCGTCGGTGTGGTATTCAAAATTCTTTTCGCTGCCGTCGCTGTGGACAACGGTAACGGTAATGGTCTTGGCACCCTCAACGGCCTGTTCCCGGCTGACCTGCCACAGGCCCACCATGAAACCAATAACGACGGCCAGGGCAATCACGGCGATGATGATTTTTTTGTTCTTCATACGTTTTCCTCCTAAAATAGGAAGCGGCGGCGAAATCGGCAAGAGCGGTCAGCGAGAGATTTTGACACAAGTGAAAGTTTTGAAATTGCAGGAATACTGAATGTATTTCAAGATTTCATACTACTTGTTATTAGAAATAATTAATTTCTAATAACAAGGGCACTGCCTGACGGCATTGCCAAGTATGTGATTTTTGAAAAAAATCACATACTTCTGTCTCATATGATTCTCATATTAAAAACTACAATTCTTGCAAATTAAAGTCTTTAATTGAGAATCAGTATCAAACCTGCACAGTTGGGGCAGAAGATCCGCTGTCCGCCGCAGACGATTTCATCGGCGTTTCCGGCAAAATAAATAGGCTGCGGCGTCTATGATAAGACGCCGCAGCCGTTTTTCTGCGACAAGCACATTCCCGTAATCACGCAGGAATGGGAGAATCCAGTGCGTAGGTCTTCTGACTCATGCCTTTGCGGAGGACTGCTTCCGCAGTGAAGATCGGCCTTCCCAGGTTTCCCCAGTGACCGGCTTTCGCCTTGACCCTCACCATCAGCACATACAGCGGCGGTACCGTCCGGGATTTTCACCCGGTTATCTTGTTCAGCACATCCGGTTCACCGCCGGATATGCCACGCATTGGGTTATCAAATTGTCAGGGTCATTGTAGCACGGAGAATAGGGGTTGTCAAGGAAGAGAAATGATCGTTTTGTATACCAATTACTGTAGGGCGGCTTGAGGGCAAGCCGCCCTACAGGGACGTGTGCAATTAAACTACATTTTCCCCCATCAGCAGCAGAAAAACCTTCCCCGGCAGCAGAAGAGCTGAGCCAGGTAGCACAGGCACATACTGCTGCAGGGATCGCCGCCCATGGTAAAGCCCCGGAAATTGCCTGCCTGGCTGCGGTACGCTGCGCCGCCGTGTTCGATCTCGCTGAGTACCCGCTGGTATTCCAGATTGTCCGGATCCATGCTCACCGCCTTGCGGATATGTTCCAGAGCCGTCACCTGGTTGCCCAGGCCGTCGTTGGCCAGGGCGCTGAGGTAATACCACCGGGCGTTCCGCTCGGTGCTGTTTTGAAGAACATTCAGTGCCTCGGCATAGCGCCCGAACCGGATGTACTGATAGGCCGACTGCTGGTACTGGTCGCCACTGCCGCCGTAGCTCTGCTGACGGTATCCGCCGCCAAAGCCACCAAACGGATCGTAGGCAGAATAGCCGCTCTGCCCACCGGCAGGGCCGGCCTTTTCGGGATTCTTGATCTGCTCGTAGGCCGCGTTGACCTCCTGCATCCTCCGGGCCGCTTCCTGATCCCCAGGATTTAGGTCGGGGTGATATTTCTTGGCAAGCAGCCGGTAAGCCCGCTTGATTTCTTCGTCACTGGCGTTGGGGCTGACCCCCAGCACCTTATAAGGATCCTCAATCACGGTGATCCCTCTCTTTCCTGTTTCCTCTGTAGCTTATCCAGACACCGCTGTAAAGGATATTATCCAGCAGTGCCTTGTCCTGTACCAGGGGGAGCTTTTCAAATGCCTGGGTGCACCGCCCCATGGTCAGCACCAAATATTCCTCCCACTGCGCCGGGTCTTTCCCGGTGCCCATGGCGAGATAGGGGTTATACTTTCCTTTTTTTTCGTCCTTGTCATAGTCCATCGCCGCGTCCAGCAGATAGATGAACCGGCCCAGGGCTTGGCCCATCTGCCGAAGGGTAGGCGCCCACAGGTCTTCCTCGTAGACAAACAGCTCTGCCATCAGTTCCCCAAAGGCCCCCGCAGGCTCATCGGGATTGGGGCAGTTCGCCGTTTCCAGCTCCGACAGCCGGGCAATCCCCTCCCGGATAGCTCCGCACTGCCGGGGATACCGGCTTTCAATGGCGGGATACCGCTTCCCAAAAAGGTCAGCCAGCACCTTCGCCGACAGCTTTCTGTCGTCCTGCCAATCATCCAGACAGTTGTAGTAGGCCAGCGCCACATTCATGTCCGCGCAGTAGCAGATGATCTCGTTATCCACCCAGGGACGGCGCTTTATGGGATGCATCAAGCAGGCATTTTTCCCGCTCTCCTCCTCCGGCTCATACAGGCTCATGAGCAATGTCCCAAGGAAGGCTATGTCATAGCTCAGCCCCAGTCGGGCTGTATTGCCGGACCGGGCATGGATCTGGCGGCAGATGCCGCAGTAAATGGAACCATAGCGGTCCTGCTGCTCTTTGGAAAGCTCCTTCCAGTTGGCAGTCACATAGCCGAACACACGCACCCCTCCCTTTTCCTATTATGTTAAAAGATAACTGTGAACAGAACATAAACAGCGGAATAGTTTACAGTTTTTTTGCAATTTTTCACCGCTCCATCAGATACCGGTTCAGTGCCCCGCCGTAGAAGACGATGGACATACAGCAGTACAGCCACAGCATACTCAGAGCCACCGCATACACAGACCCATAGACATTGGTCAGCTTGGCAAAATGGGCCACATAGATGGAATACAGGTCCGAAAAGATCAGCCAACCGGAGGAAGCCAGCAGCGCCCCGGGTAGACTGTCCCGGAGCCGGCTTCGCCGGTTGGGCAGCGCCAGGAACATGGCGGTAAAAATCGCTGTCTGAAGTCCCAGCAGCAGAAAGAACCGAAGATCGATGATGTCCAGCAAAAATCGAACAAAGGG
>JAXJVC010000271.1:0-2336 GCA_036308745.1 Oscillospiraceae bacterium
ATACAGATGCTTCGTTTCATAGTTACCTCCTTTGTCGGTTGTGAGCGGTGGTGAAGGAATGGATCTTTTGAATCAATTCCTCTGTTGCGTAATCCGCATCCAGCCGCCAGCTCCAGTTGCCCTGGGCGACGGACGGGATGTTCATTCGACCCTGTTCGTTGGTTAACTCCAGATAGTCCTGCATCGGTACCATAGCCAGGTTTGCCCGGCTGCTCATAGCGAATGCGATCAGCGCCTGGGGGATGGTTTGTCCCTTCTTTACGGGGCATTCCTTTTTTAGACGCTTTATAGTCTCCTTGCTTTGCGCTTTCGCCCAGGAGGCGGTGCAATCGGAGTCGTGGGAGGCGGTGTACACCACCCAGTTGTCAGAATTGTACATCCGGGGAAGATTCTCACTGTCGTCCTCATAGAATGCAAAGTGGAGCATCTTCATACCGGGAAAACCGGTGTATTTCAGAAGCTTGCGTACCTCGTCGGTGACGATGCCCAGGTCCTCGGCGATGATCTTCATACCCGGTAGTGCTGTTTTCAAAGCCTTGAAGAGGGCCTTGCCCGGTGCTTTCTGCCAGGAGCCGCCCCGGGCGTTGGGGCTGGGGTAGGGAACGGCATAGTAATTTTCAAAGCCGATGAAATGGTCCAGCCGCAGGATGTCGTACAGCTCCAGGGCGCAGCCGATCCGGCGGATCCACCAGGCAAAGCCGTCCTTTTTCATACCCTTCCAGTTGTAAATGGGGTTACCCCACAGCTGTCCGTCGGGAGAAAAGCCATCCGGAGGGAAACCTGCCACCACCAGAGGATCACCCTCGCTATTTAGCAGGAATTGCTCCCGGTCACGCCACACATCCACGCTGTCGTGGGCGGCGTAAATGGGCATATCACCGATGATGGAGATGCCGTTCTGGGTGGCATATTGGTGCAGGGCATTCCATTGGGTGTAAAATTCAAACTGGACCCATTTCCAGAAATCCATTTCCGGGGCAAAGGAAGAAACCAAAAGCCGCGCGGCATCCGCATCCTTGTGCTCCGGTGCCCAGGTGACCCAGGGACTGTGACCATAGCGCTCCTTCAGCGCCATAAACAGGGCGTAGTCATTCAGCCAATGGCTGTGCTTTTGGCAGAAGGCGGCATAGCTTTCGTCGGGGACGAACCGGGAAAAGGCCTTGCGCAGCAGGGCAAAGCGGGTGTTCCACAGCCAGCCGTAATCCACGCGCTGGGTGTCGTGCCGGTTTTCCAGCAGCTCTTCTTCCGTGAGAAGCCCCTTTTCTTGCAGCTGGGGCAGATCGATGAAATAGGGGTTGCCCGCCTGGGAGCAGGGGGATTGGTAGGGACTGTCACCGTAGGCGGTGGGATTGATGGGCAGAATCTGCCAGCAGGTCTGCTCTGTTTTCACAAGAAAATCCACAAAATCCCGGGCGTATTGCCCCAGCGAGCCGATGCCGTAGGGGGACGGCAGGCTGCTGATAGGCATTAAAATGCCGCTTTTGTGGGAAAAACCAAAATTTTTCGTATCTTTTTTCAAGGTTTTGCTCCTTTTTCATACTGGAAAATGCCGTAGCCGTAGGGCGGCAGGGCGCAGCGTTCTACCGTTTCTCCGGTGATCAGATCGGTCATCGGCTGCCGCAGCTGCACAGTCGGGGCTGCTTGGTCCAGGTAGTTTTCTAAAAATACATAAGCAAAGCGGCCATCGGTGCGGTTGTGGCAGGTGACTCCGTGAGGGAGCGTGCCCAAAACCTCCGAATGGATGCCAAGCTTATACAGCCATTGCTCCAAAATTTCCTCTTTTAGGCTGCCTTCGTCCCGGCAGGCCTGGTAGATGGCGTGGCCTGCGCCAAAGCTGTGGCAGGTCACCGCAGGGGTGTCCTTATAGTAGCCGTCTGCGTAGCTGCACAGCACTTGAGCATCCCGAAGCCGGAGGGTCTCGCAGTAGTCCACCAGCCGGTGGCACTTGCCGCCAAGGTCGGCGTGGCGCACTTCGCCGGGGTATAGGGTATCGATCTCCTCGGCAGTGATGCCGAACACTTCGTTCAGTCCGCAGCCGGGAATGCCACCCAGGTGGCACAGATCGTTTTCGTCCACGGTGCCCAGCATATAGGTGCCGTACAGGGTGCCGCCGGCTGCCACAAATGCGCGCAGGTTCTCTGCGGTGGCCTGGGAGGTAAGGTACAGCATCGGTGCGATCACCAGCTTGTAACCGGAAAGCTCTGCATCCGGAGCAACGATGTCGCAGTTGATGCCCCGTTCCCAGAATACCCGGTGGTAGCTGTATAGAGTTTCAAAATATTTTTTGTCCTTTTGGGCATAGCCCTGGCAATCGTCCAGCGCCCACAGATTCTCCC
>JAXJVC010000272.1:0-1868 GCA_036308745.1 Oscillospiraceae bacterium
AGTGTACTTCGGGCGGTAGGGGGCATCGACAACCTCATCGACTGGGAGAATAAGGCCCCTGAGGTAACGCTGATGAAGTACATGGACGACAAGCGGGCCAAGGAGGACAAGGTTTTTGACGACCCGACTCTGATGAAAACCCCCGTTGTCCGCAATGGAAAACAGGCCACCGTGGGCTACTGCCCGGACATTTGGGCGGCCTGGGAATAAATCATTTCTACAAAAGCAGTTCTTCCCCCTGGGGAGGAGCTGCTTTTTCCTTTTCTTTTCTACATTTTGTGCAACATTTATCTTGCAGTTTCCACAAAAAAGTGATATGCTAGGAGGACAACATGACCAAAATTCTCGAAGCCGTTCACAGCTTCCTCTGGGGTGTTCCTGCGCTGGTGCTGATCCTGGGTGTGGGGCTGTACCTGAGCCTGCGTACAGGCTTTTCTCAGCTTACCCTGTTTCCCAGGGCGGCCAGGCTGTTTTTTCACAGGCTTGTGGGCCGGGAGCAGAGCACGGAGGGGGTTACCCCGTTCCAGGCGCTTTGTACCGCTCTGGCGGCCACCGTGGGCACCGGAAACCTGGTAGGCGTTGCCGGGGCCATCTGCCTTGGCGGGCCGGGGGCTATTTTCTGGATGTGGATCTGCGGGATTCTGGGCATGGCAACAAAATATGCCGAGGTTACCCTGGCTGTCCGGTACCGGGTTCGGGAGAACGGAGAGTATGTGGGCGGCCCTATGCACATGATCCTTGGAGGCATGGGACACAAATGGAAGTGGCTTGCTTCCTGCTACAGCTTCTTCGGTGTCATCGCTGCCTTCGGAGTAGGAAATGCCACCCAGATCAATGCGGTGATCTCCGGTATCAACGGGGTTCTGGGCGGATTCGGTATGGATCCCACCCGTCGGCGGGACCTTGCCATGGGACTGATCCTGGCAGTGCTTATCGGCGCAATGCTCCTGGGCGGTGCGAAGCGGATCGGCAGCGTGGCGGAAAGGCTGGTGCCTTTTGTTTCGGCTGCGTACATCCTGTTATGCATTGCAGTGCTGATTCTGCGGTTCGACGCCCTGCCCAATGCTTTGGGAGCCATCCTTCGGGGTGCATTTTCTCCCCGGGCGGTGACCGGCGGTATGCTGGGCTCTGCCTTTCAGGCGCTGCGGATCGGCTGCGCACGAGGCGTATTTACCAACGAGGCAGGCATGGGCACCGCGTCCATTGCCCATGCGTCGGCAGATGTTTCCTATCCTGCGGAGCAGGGGCTTATGGGGATTGTGGAAGTGTTCCTGGACACCATCCTGATCTGCACCCTGACGGCCCTGGTGATCCTGGTCAGCGGTGTGCCCGTCCCTTATGGCGTAGATATCGGCGGGGAGCTGACGGTACAGGCTTTTGCGGCGGTCTGCGGCGGCTGGGTATCCCTGTTTCTGGCGGCGGCCCTGTGCTGCTTTGCCTTTGCAACAGTCCTGGGCTGGGGCCTCTACGGTGCCCGGTGCGGACAATTTCTCTTTGGCGGCAAGGCCTGGAATGTCTTCGCCCTGCTGCAGACGGTCACCGTTGTGCTGGGAGCGGTGATGAAGACCGAAACGGTCTGGCTTCTGGCGGAGACCGTCAATGGCCTGATGGCCATCCCAAACTTAACAGCCCTGGCGGTGCTCACCCCTGAGCTTGTTCGCCTGACAAAAGAATACAAATCAAAACCTGGCGGTAAAGCCGTCAGTGGAGGTAATTATGCAGATTTCCATCAACGCAAACCGCTGCGAACCCTCTCCCATGCGGAAGTTCCACCCTCTGGCTGTGGCAGCCAAGAAGGAAGGTAAGAAAATCTATCATCTGAACATCGGTCAGCCCGACCTGCCTACCCCTCCTGCCTTCTATGAGGC
>JAXJVC010000273.1:0-2266 GCA_036308745.1 Oscillospiraceae bacterium
GAGTGTAGATAAAATCACGCTTGACGATCATGATACCATTCCTCTCTGATAATATTATATTGATTTTATCTCCCCCAGGTCAAAATAGCAAGTAAAATGTGCAATTCGATACAGTTTTACCTACTTATAGCAGTTTGTACAAAATATGGATATCCTCGTTGTTTAATGTGCAGAACTTTCCGGATAGGTGCACTTTGGGGTTGAAATTCCGTTTTTCTTGCGGTATATTTGATGCAGAACGTGTTTGGAATCGTTTCCAAATTCCTTGCCCATTTCCCCGCTTGCCGCGGGAATATGATCCCGGCTTTTCCGGCACCTGCCGAATGAGCATATATCCAAAAATTCTTAGGAGGAACAAGAATGAAGAAGCTGTTTGCACTGCTGCTGGCTCTGGCTATGGTCCTGTCCATGGTCGCTTGCTCCAGCAACGAACCCGCTGCAACTGAGGCTGCCCCCGCTGCAACCGACGCTGCACCCGCCGCTACCGATGCTGCTCCCGCTGCCACCGGTTCCGTTTACTACCTGAACTTCAAGCCCGAAGCCGATGCCGCTTGGCAGGAGCTGGCCGCTACCTACACCGCTCAGACCGGTGTTGAGGTCAAGGTCGTTACCGCCGCTTCCGGCACCTACTCCGACACTCTGACCGCTGAGATGGCTAAGGACGAGGCTCCCACCCTGTTCCAGTGCGGCAACGCACAGGGCCTGCTGGACTGGGGCGACTACTGCCTGGACCTGACCGGCACCGCTTTCGCTAACGAGCTGACCACTTCCGACTTCAACCTGTACGACGAGGCTGGCGCTCTGAAGGCTGTTGGCTACTGCTACGAGGCTTTCGGCATCATCGTCAACAAGGCTCTGCTGGCTCAGGCTGGTTACGCTGTTGAAGACATCACCAATTTCGAGACCCTGAAGGCTGTTGCTGAGGACATCCACGCCCGTTCCGCTGAGCTGGGCTTCGACGCTTTCTCCGCCGCTGGCCTGGAAGGCTCCTCCTCCTGGCGTTTCTCCGGCCACCTGGCCAACATGCCCCTGTACTACGAGTTCGCTAAGAACAACGTGACCGAGCAGCCCGCTGAGATCACCGGCGAGTACATGGACCTGTTCAAGAACATCTGGGATCTGTACATCACCAACTCCGCTGCTGACCCCAAGACCCTGTCCACCGGCACCGGCGAGCAGTCCACCGGCGAGTTCAAGGAAGGCAAGGCTGTCTTCTATCAGAACGGCACCTGGGAGTACGCTGGCCTGGTCGAGGCTGGCCTGAAGGCTGAAGATCTGACCATGATCCCCATCTACTGCGGCGCTGAGGGCGAAGAGAAGTCCGGCCTGTGCTGCGGCACCGAGAACTGCTGGGCTGTTAACGCCAAGGCTTCCGAGGAAGACATCCAGGCTACTCTGGACTTCATCTACTGGGTTGTTACCTCCGACGAGGGCACCACTATGATGGCCGAGCAGCTGGGACCCATCCCCTTCAAGAATGCTAAGACCCCCGAGAACGTCTTCTTCGCTGCTGCTAACGACTACACCGCCGCTGGCAACTACGTTGTGACTTGGGCCTTCAACCACACCCCCAACGTCGACAGCTGGAGAGCTACCGTCGTTTCCGCTCTGGCTGCTTACTCCGCTGACCAGACCGACGCCAACTGGGAGCAGGTTGTTTCCGCTTTCGTTGACGGCTGGGCTATCGAGTACGCTGTTCAGCACGGCTAATTCCTGATATTCAGCACCTATGGGGGCGGGCAACAGCCCGCCCCTTCCTGCCATGTATGTTTACCTACCCATTCTGAGCAGGGCAATGCCCCTGCAATGCAGAGGTTTTGCCTTGCTCGGAATGCCTGAATCAATTTCCCGAAAGAGAGGAAGATCACCTTGGCTAAGAAAAAAGTGTCTGCCGGCATGAACAGCAATCTGGTCCAGCGGCCAATCCGCAGATGGGCACCTGTGTTCATCCTGCCCACCTTCGCCGCGTTCTGTGTCGGCTTTGTCTGGCCCTTCATTCAGGGCATTTACCTGTCCTTTACAAACTTCAATACCCCCCGGGACGCTGAGTGGAATGGCATTGAAAACTATGTAAAGGTGTTCAAGGATGCAGGCTTCATCAACGCCTTCTGGAACACTGCCGGCTTCGCCGTGGTATCCATCATTCTGATCAATGTGGTGGCCTTCGCCATCGCCTACGCTCTGACCCAGAAGATGCGGGGCTCCAACCTGTTCCGCACCGTGTTCTTCATGCCCAACCTGATCGGCGGCGTGGTCCTGGGTTACA
>JAXJVC010000274.1:0-2279 GCA_036308745.1 Oscillospiraceae bacterium
GAGATCCCCAACATGCTGAAGATCCAGAAGGACTCCTACCAGTGGTTCCTGGAAACCGGTCTGCGGGAGGTCTTCAAGGATGTCGGCACCATCACCGACTTCTCCGGTAAACTGGAGCTGAGCTTCCTGGATTACACCATGGAAGACAAGGCGAAGTATACCATCGAGGAGTGCAGAGAGCGGGACGCCACCTACGCAAAGCCCATCAAGGTCCGGGTGCGCCTGCGCAACACCGAGACCGACGAAATCAAGGAACAGGAAATCTTCATGGGCGATTTCCCTGTGATGACCAACGGCGGCACCTTTGTGATCAATGGCGCTGAGCGTGTCATCATCTCCCAGATCGTTCGTTCCCCCGGTATGTACTATGGCCACGAGGTGGACAAGGCTGACCAGCACACCTATACTGCTACCGTCATCCCTTACCGCGGCGCCTGGCTGGAGTACGAGACCGACAACTCCAACGTGTTCTGGGTTCGCATCGATAAGAACCGCAAGCTGCCCATCACCAGCCTGATCCGCGCCCTGGGCGTGCAGACCGATGAGCAGATCAAGGCCATGTTCGGCGAGGATGAGCGCATCCTGGCCACCCTGGAAAAAGATCCCTGCAAGACCAGAGAAGAGTCTCTGCTGGAGATCTACCGCCGGCTCCGTCCCGGTGAGCCTCCCACGGTGGAGACTGCCACCGCCCATCTGGAGGGACTGCTGTTTGACGCCCACCGCTACGATGTGAGCAAGGTTGGCCGTTATAAGTTCAACAAGAAGATGGATATCTGGTCCCGCCTCAGCGGCCAGGAGGCTGCAGAGCCTATCGCCGATCCCATGACCGGTGAGATCCTGGTGATGCCCGGTGAGTTCATCTCCCGCGCCCAGGCCCATGAGCTGAGCGGCAAGGGTGTCAACGAGGCTGTTGTGAAGGTCGGCGACCAGATGGTCAAGATCTTCTCCAACAACATGGTGGACATGGCCGGCTTCGTCGACTTTGATCCCAAGGAATTCGGCATCCGGGAGAAGGTCTACTTCCCTGTGCTGAAGGAAATGCTGGAGACCGTTCCCGCTGATGGCTGGGAGGACGCAATTGCCGAGCGCATGACCGACCTGATCCCCAACCACATCATCGTGGACGATATCATGGCTTCCATTAACTATCTGAACTGCGTGGCTATGGGCATCGGAACCCCCGATGACATCGACCACCTGGGCAACCGCCGCCTGCGCTGCGTGGGTGAGCTGCTGCAGAATCAGTTCCGGATCGGCTTCAGCCGTCTGGACCGCGTCATCCGCGAGCGCATGACTGTTCAGGATCTGGATGCCGTTACGCCCCAGAGCCTGATCAATATCCGGCCTGTTACCGCTGTCATCAAGGAATTCTTCGGTTCCTCTCCTCTGTCTCAGTTCATGGACCAGAATAACCCCCTGTCCGAGCTGACCCACAAGCGCAGACTCTCCGCTCTGGGCCCCGGCGGTCTGAGCCGTGACCGTGCTTCCTTCGATGTCCGAGACATTCACTACACCCACTACGGCCGTATGTGCCCCATCGAGACCCCTGAAGGTCCCAACATCGGCCTGATCAACTATCTGGCTACCTTTGCCAAGATCAATGAGTACGGCTTCGTGGAGGCTCCCTACCGTAAGGTGGACAAGGCCACCGGCTTCGTTACCCAGGATGTGGAATACATGACCGCCGACGTGGAAGACGATTTCTACATCGGCCAGGCCAATGAGCCCCTGGACGAGAACGGCTGCCTGGTTAACGCCCGTATCACCTGCCGTCACCGCAATGAGATCATCGACGTTGACCGGGAAATGATCGACTATATCGACGTGTCCCCCAGAATGATGATCTCCATCGCAACCTCTTTCATCCCCTTCCTGCAGAACGACGACGCAAACCGCGCACTGATGGGCGCGAACATGCAGCGTCAGGCAGTGCCCCTGCTGACCACCGAGCCTCCCGTCGTTGCCACCGGCATCGAGCACAAGGCCGCTGTGGACTCCGAGGTCTGTATCAAGGCCAAGGGCCCCGGTGTGGTCACCGCTGTGTCCGCTACCGACATCACCGTCAAGTATGACGACGGCGAGGTCTGCGTCCACCGCCTGACCAAGTTTGCCCGCTCCAACGCCGGCACCTGCGTCAACCAGCGGCCCATCGTGGTGCTGGGTGAGCGTGTGGATACCGAGCAGATCATTGCCGACGGTCCTTCCTGCTCCGGCGGCGAGGTCGCCCTGGGTAAGAACGTTCTGATCGGCTTCGTCACCTGGGAAGGCTACAACTACGA
>JAXJVC010000275.1:0-1791 GCA_036308745.1 Oscillospiraceae bacterium
AGCTTTGGTGTATGGTATCTGAACCGCTGAAATTTTCCCGTTGACAACAAGGCTTCCTTTTGCTATAGTATTAGTAGTTAGCTAACGCTAACTACTAATGCTGAAGGAGGCAGACAATATGGAAATTTATGAGATCACCCAAACCATGTGCGCAATATCCGGCCTGGTCTGTCTGATGCTGGGTATCTATTCCTTGAAACGTTATGTAAAAACACTGTTGTGATTTTGAATGGGGCATCCGACACGGATGCCCCATTTTCTTAAGAATTGCGGAAGCACCTTGAAAACAAAATGGTTGGTGTTATAATCTATGTATTCTCAGTCTTGGGAGGTCCCCCATGAAATCTCTGACCATCCTGCTTCTTACCCTTATCCTTCTGTTTTCCTTCCCGGGATGCGGCAGGACGGAACCCACATCCACTGCCCCTGCTACACTGGCAGCCACAGAGCCGTCTCCCCCGCCCCCTGAGGCAACCACACCTTCTACAGAAGAAACCCTGCCTGTCCCCACCATCCAACCTCCCGAGCCGGAGAAAGATGACATGGTCCGCATTTGTGACTGGATCCCCGGTGTCCAGCAGGAATTGATGTACGCCACCGACCAAAACTTTACCGGACAAGCCATTTATGATTTTTCCGATAGCTTTCTTCGCTACGGGACCATCCAAAAACTCCAGGCTGTATCCAGGGAACTGGCCGAGCAGGGTCTCTATTTGAAGATATGGGACAGCTTCCGCCCGGTCTCGGCCCAGTTTGCCCTGTGGGAGGTCTGTCCGAACCCCACCTATGTAGCGGACCCCACCAAGGGCCACAGCGCCCACAGCCGGGGCAACACCCTGGATCTGACCCTGGTGGATGCCCACGGACAGGAGCTGGAAATGCCCACCGCCTTCGACGACTTTTCCGCCAAAGCAGACCGGGACTACTCCGACTGCACGGAAACTGCTGCCGCCAATGCCCTTCTCCTTCAAAATGCAATGGAAAAGCATGGCTTTCAGGGATATTTCGGAGAATGGTGGCACTTTTCCGATACAGAAACATATCCGGTAGAGGAATCCTTCCAGCCCGTATCCCCCTCCTGGTGGTATGCCGACTGCAAGGAATACATCAGTCTCCGCACATCCCCGGATACCTCCGCGGAAGTCATCACCCGCATCCCCGTGGGCCAGGAATTTCAGATGCTTGCCAAATACGACGACTTCTCATGGATAGATTATCAGGGTCTAAAGGGTTATGTATTAAGAAGCTATACCCAGCCTGTCCAATAGTGCAATTTGGGAGCGGCCAAGGCCGCTCCCAATTCTTTATATTACGCCATCCACTTGACTTCCAGGCTGTCAGGGCCGGGATAGCCGTCAGCGGTCACATTTTGGATAACCTTATGTCCCCGGACGGCAACTTCGATTTTCCGGATTTTGCCCTCCTGGTACCCAAAAGTCTCGCCATCGTCCATGTTGTGGACATACCGCCCATTGCCGGGGAATGCTTCCAGAATGATCTCTGTGATTTCCTCTACACATTGGGGCTTTCCAACAGACACAGGGATCACCGCACCCGCCTTGGCAAACAAAGGCATCCGGTCAGCAGGAGCATCCGCAAGGATATACTTTCCGCCTGTATACCGCTTTCCGGTGTAATAGTCGAACCAAACGCCCTTAGGCAGATACACCGCCCGGGCGGTAACACCAGGCGTCATCACAGGAGCCGCCAGCAGCCGGTCACCCAGCATGCACTGGTCGGTCAGCTCCCGGCACATGGGATCCTCCGGATACTCCAGTACCAGTGGCCGCA
>JAXJVC010000276.1:0-8523 GCA_036308745.1 Oscillospiraceae bacterium
CCACGATTTTCTCACGAACATTGAAAATGGACAGTACGATGAACACGAAGCCTTCCACCAGGATGATGATCAGAGCAGCCTGGAAGGAAGCCACATAGGTCATACCGGTCATGGCAACGATGTTGCCAACGACCACAGCGAAGAAGCTGTTCAGACCCATGCCGGGAGCCATGGCAAAGGGCTTGTTGGCCAGGAATGCCATGCAGAACATACCGATAGCGGAAGCGATGCAGGTCGCCATGAACACGCCGTTCCACAGGGAGGAACCAACATCAAATCCCGTCAGCAGGTTGGGGTTCAGCGCGATGATGTAGGCCATAGTCATGAAGGTGGTCAGGCCGGCCACGACTTCGGTTCTGACGTTGGTCTTGTTTTCGTTGAGCTTGAAAACTTTTTCGAACATAAAAATCTACCTTTCTTTCATTTTTCCGGACTCTCCGGGAAATCAACACGTTCATTTTATCATGGTAAAGTAGGAATATAAATTAGCAATTATTCCAAATTAATCCATTTTTCGCTCGTGTTTTTGGTTTTATTGCCAAAGTGATACAGGGGACGTCCTGCCGTCCCCTGTTATGTCTCTCTTTATTTTGCAGGCCGCTTGCGGCACAGGTACTGATCCAGTTTATCCTTCATGTTGTCAGGCATGGTCCGTGCCACAGGGCAGAGTTTTGCGTTTGCCATCCGAGCGGTAAAGGCCACCAGGAAATCGATGTCCTCAACCATCTGCTCCCCCTTCATGACCGCAAGGGTATCATAACTGTTGTGAATCGTAGCCGTATTCTGGGGCGCGATCCGGGCAAAGGATACCGCAGGGACGCCCTTGTCTGCAAAGGGAGTGGAATCGCTGGAATACACATCCTGCCGTCCGTCGATGCCAAAGCCCAATTCAGATGCCATATAGGAAATATAGTGGCACAGCTTTTCCTCACCGGTGACGCAGTAGATGAACTTGCCCATAATGCAGCCGATCATATCCAGGTTAATATTCAGAACGCACTTTTTCAACGCTTCTTCATCGGTACAATAAGCCTTGGAGCCCAGCAGCCCTCGCTCCTCACTTCCGCACCAGATAAATCGCAGGCCATAGCGGTGGGGATGGGCCATGAAATATTCCGCAATGCCCAGCAATCCTACAGAACCGGACATATTGTCGTAAGCGCCCTGGGACAGGGATGTGGAATCATAGTGGGCCGTCAAGGCAATATACTCCTCCACCTCGCCGGGCAGGTCCAGGATCACGTTCCGGGATTCTCCGGTGTATTCCTCCTGCTGCAGGGTGATCTTTGCGTTACGCGCACCCCTGCGGATCAGCTCGATGGCATCCTTTGCGTTGATATTCACGCCCGGGATCCGATTGCCCTTGTGGACGTAGCTGCGCAGCTCCCGCTGGTCAATGTCCCGATCACAGTAGTTGGCGTTGCCGTCGTAGGTCACAAAGCCCACCGCGCCGTTTTCCAGCAGATCCTGATAGAGCCAGTAACCCAAATACCCGTCCACCATAACGATTTTCCCCCGGCACTGGCTGAGAGAATGGGGATCGGTGTTCCGCAGATAATAGAAGGGCGCTTCCACTTCCCCGCTGCCTGCGCAGAAGTAGCCCTTACAGGTAACGGATACCCCATCCACCCCCAGGGACGCTTCCTGGATCGTCGCCATAGGAACTTCAAAAGGAACGATCTCCGCCTTTGCACCCAACTCCTTTACTTTTTCCTGAATGTACTTTGCCGCCCGCAGTTCCTCAGGACTGCCGCCCATGCGGACATAGGCAGTGTTTTCAAATAGGTTCATAATTTTTCTGGCATCCATAGCAATACCTCCGTTGTTTTTCTATATGGTATCGCATTTTGTCGTATTTTGCAAGAAAAACCATATGCAAATGTGGGCGCTGAGAACCATCTCAGCGCCCACAACAGATCCTGTGGTATTATTTCACCTGCTTACCCCGGGCAAAGACATGGACCACGTTGCATTCTTCGTCGAGCAGTACCAGGTCAGCGTCCTTGCCGGTTTCGATGGATCCCTTCCGACCCCACAGGTTCATCTCCTTCGCGGGATTCTCAGACAGGGTTGGAAGGATCTCCTCCAGAGAATGGGGCAGCCACTTCAGCATATTCTTCAGGGCTACGTCCTGGGTCAGGGTGGAGCCTGCACGAGTGCCGTTGCTGGCCAGCTTGGCATCACCGTCGATGACCACCACATCATTGACACCCAGGTGATAATTGCCGTCAGGCAGTCCTGCCGCCATGATGGAGTCTGTAATGGCAACGATCCGGTCCAGGCCCTTGCACTTGGCATACATCCGCACGGAACCAGGAACCAGATGCCGTCCGTCGCAGATGGTCTCGCAGTACACATCGCTCTCCATCACCGCACCAAAGATAGCAGGCTCATGCTGGTGGAACAGGCGCATGGCGTTGCCTACGTGGGTACCTACGGTGGCACCCATTTCAATGGCGCTCATAGCCTGGTCGTAGGTAGCACCGGAATGGCCGATGCCCACCACGATCCCCAGCTCCTTCAGGGTAGGGATCATTTCCTGTACTCCATCCAACTCAGGAGAAATGGTAATATAGTTGATCCTACCACCGGCCAGTTCCTGATAATGCTTCACCAGAGCGATGTCGTTTTTCTTCAGCAGATGCTCGGGCATGGCACCCTTATATTCCTTTGCCAGGAAGGGGCCCTCCAGATGGATGCCCACCAGGTCCGCGCCATTTTGCTCCATGGTCTCATGGCGCTTGAACTCCCGGATGCACCATTCGGTCTGCTCCTGGGTGTCCGTCAGAACGGAGCACTGCCAGGAAGTAGTACCCTTGGTAGCCATAAAGCAGGAGATCTTCTCCAGGTCCTCCGCTGTCGCGCCGTTGACATCCACACCAACAGCACCGTGGGTGTGGGTGTCGATGAAGCCAGGAACCACCTTCAGACCGTGGGCATCAAACACGACACCATCAGTAATATCACAAAGCGCGTCCAGAACGGTCAACCTGCCGTTTTCTATGCACAGGGTTCTGCTTTCAAACTGACGGCCAATATACACCTGACCGTTTACCAGATAGGTTTTTGCCATGGCTCAGTCCTCCAGGTTTGCCACAAACTCGGTCATACGGATCAGGGCATCGGGATGCTCTGCCACTATAGATACAGGGAAATCAGCGGTCATCTCGCCGTAGCCTGCCCGACGTGCCACAGCACGGTGCCAATCCCGGAAGATACCCAGACGAATCTTGCGGGCGTTGTAGATCTCGTTGAAGCCGATGGTGACACACCAGACAGGCATATCCTCCAGCCGCCCGCCAAAATCGCCGATGGCGTTGGCTGCACGGGTCTCGGGAGAGATGGGCAGCACCCGGGTCTTCAGCTGCTTAAACTCCCCGCAGGTCAGAGACGGATCCGCCTCGTTGAAGGCCAGATGGCCGTTGATGCCGATGCCGCCGAAGCAGATATCGACACCGCCCAATCTTTCGATCAGGTTGGGGATGTATTCCACATTGTTGGGATCGGGGAAAACACGATGATCTTCGGGAACGTTCAATTCGGGCTTGATCTTGGAGTAGACCGTCCGGTTCATAAAGCCACGGAAGCTCAGAGGATGGTTAATGTCGATCCACTGCTTGTTATCATCCAGGTACTCATCCATGTTGATGAACCAGCAGTTATTCAGGCTGATATTCTCGTTATTGACCATGTCCACGAAATAGGGATACTGTCCGATGGGGCCGACGGGGCAAATAAAGACAGTGGTTTCACCCTTTTCGTTCTTGGCCTTGATGAAGTCTGCCATTTCCCGGGCAATGGTTTTGAAAACAGTGGGCTTGTCCTCCATGACAACCATAGGAATCTTCGGATTGGCAAGAAGCTGCTCTTTGTTGTAGTAATAATACTCGTGATGCATTTTGCTCTACCTTCCTTTTTATGTGATGAAAGGGGATGCAGAAGCATCCCCTTACTTTTATTACTTCTGAACTTCCAGATATTCCTTGTAGACGTTCTGCCAGATGTAGTTCTTCAGTTCGGTGAACCGGGGCAGCATCTTGGTCTCCTGGTTTCTGGGATAGGGAATGTCAATATCAATAACTTCCTTAATACGGCCGGGACGGGCAGACATGACCACAACACGAGATGCCAGCAGAATGGCTTCCTCAACGTCATGGGTGATGAAGAAGCAGGTCTTCTTCTCTTCTTCCCAGGTTCTCAGCAGTTCGGTCTGCAGCTGGGTACGGGTCTGTGCGTCCAGAGCACCAAAGGGCTCGTCCATCAGCAACAGGCTGGGGTTGACAGCATAGGCACGGGCAATGGCCACACGCTGCTTCATACCGCCGGACAGTTCCTTAGGATATGCGTTGACGAACTTCTCAAGGCCGACCATTTTGATGTATTTCATGGCAGTCTCTTCCCGTTCGGCATCGGTCATTCCCTTCTTCAGGTTCAAACCAAACATGACATTCTTCTTAACAGTCAGCCAAGGGAACAATGCGTACTGCTGGAACACAACACCGCGGTCAACACCGGTGCCTTCCACCTTGACGCCGTCAACCAGCACTTCGCCGGAGGTAGCATCGTGGAGGCCTGCGATGATGTTCAGCAAGGTTGATTTACCGCAGCCGGAGGGACCGACCACGCAAATAAACTCGTTGTCATAGATATCCAGGTTGGCGCCGTTCAGAGCCACAGTCTGGCCATTTCGGCCCTCATAGATCTTCTTAACGTCCTTGATCTGGACTTTGGGAATCAGATTTCTCTCTTCTCCTGCCATGAGGTCAGTCTCCTTTCAAAGAATTTCAGAATTTTCTCAGCCAGCATGCCGATGACACCCACCACAATGATGTAGAACATCATTTCCGCGTTGTCAAACACCTGGGAAAGTGCCTTGATCCGCATACCAAGACCTGCCACGGCACCAGTGGACTCGGCTGCGATCAGCGTAGTCAGGGCAACGGAGATACCCAGACGAACAGCGGTAATGATGAAGGGGGTCGTTGCAGGGAAAATAACCTTGACGAACAGGACTGTGTCATTGGCGCCCAGAACGCGGGCAGCCTTGATCAGGGTCTCATCCACATTGATAACACCCTGGAACACGGTGACTGTGATGGTCAGGAAGGTAGCAATGCAGATAACCACGATCTGAGCCTTTGCGCCAACACCTGCGGCCAGAACCACAAGAGGAACGTATGCCAGAGGGGGGATGTTACGGACAAACTGAATCCAGGGCTCCAGAATGAAGCGCACAGGACGGTACCAGGCCATCAAGAAGGCAACAGGCACACCAAAGAGGAAACCCAGCAAGAAGCCGATGCCTACGCTGCGCATGGAAGCCAAAACGTCGGGCCAGAACTTGGCGCGTTCTACAGCCATGGTGTGGTAAGACTTAAAAACCTCGGTAAGAGGGGGAAAGCTCAGAGCAGTAGTGGGGTTATTGGACAGGAAGTACCACAGCACCACGGCAGACAGCAGGGACAGGCACAGCCATGCCCACTTGGGAATTTTGCCGATAATATCGACTTTTTTTGTTTTGTTCACAAATGAACCTCCTAACGGTTGCGACAAGCAACCCCGAAAAGCAGTTTAAAATCTCTGGTGGAGGCAAACCGCTTTTAGCGATTGCCTGTGGTGTGGGGGAGGCGGCGTTGCCGCCTCCCTTTCCTTTAGAATTGCGGTAAGTAAAATTACTTAGCGTTGATCATCAGGTCAACCAGGACGAACTCGTCAGCCTTCAGGGGGCCTGCAGCGTCGCCGAAGTTGACCTGCTGGTTGTTGTAGTACTCAACCAGCTTGCCGGATTCGATCATCTCCAGAACCTGAGTGCTGTTCAGCCAGGAACCGTCATAACGCTGAGCAACGGTGGACTCGACATCCAGACCGGTGATAGCAGCAACATAGCCGGCAACTTCCTGAGCGACAGCGTCGTCAGTGGTAGCAGCAGAAGCGAAGTCCATAGCCTTGAACATAGCGCGGTTAAAGCGAACCAGTACATCCGCATTGGCAGCAGCCCAGTCGGGGTTGACAACCCAGGAACCGGGGGAAGCCATGGTAGCAAAGTCAGCGTTGGAGCAGATGTCGGTAACGTCGGTGCCCTTATCCAGAATGGTCAGGGACATGGGAGACCATGCGGCAACAGCATCAACCTGGCCGGACAGAGCAGCGGTGGTCAGAGCGGTAGCATCCATGGACACAGCCTCGATGTCGTCCATGGTCAGGCCGACAGAAGCCAGAGCGGTGGTCAGAATGCTCTCAGAAGAAGTACCAGCGGAGTAGCCGACCTTCTTGCCCTTCAGTTCTTCCAGAGTCTTAATGCCGTTCAGGCCCAGAATGCAGTCACCATCGCCCATGTGCTGCATCAGGAAGACCTGAGCATCACCCTTGGAGCACAGCTTGTGGGCGCCGGGTCCGATGAAGGCCACGTCCATGGAGCCCTGCTTCATAGCAGCAATCTCGGAGGGGCCATCTTCAAACTGAGTCAGATTGATGGTGATGCCTTCCTCGGCGAAGTAGCCCTTGGCATCGGCGGTGGCAACAGCCCACAGGGAGCCCCAGTTTGCCATGTATGCAACATTCAGAGTAACAGGCTCAACAGCAGGGGCAGCAGCTTCGGTTTCAACGGGAGCAGCAGCCTGGGTATCAGCGGGGGCAGCTTCGGTGGCAGCGGGTTCGGATGCGCCGCAGGCAGCCAGGGACAGGACCATGACCAGGGCCAGCAGCATAGCGATCAGCTTTTTCATTTGGTTTCCTCCTAAAATTTTTGCTTATATTTTTACCGGACCGTCCGGCAAAGCACTGGATTAAACGTTGGACAGATCGTCGTCCTTCATGCACAGGTGGACAGCACCCACCTTGAAGGTCTGGGGCAGAGCCAGGATCTTGGGATTGGGACCGACATATTTCTTCATGGCATCAGCAAGGGCCTCTTCGAAGGTAGCCCGGGTCTTCAGGCCCATGCCTCTGGCAATACCAGGCTCCTGAGCACCAACAATGTAGATGGCAGAGGTGTTCATCTCGGCGATGTGGCCGCAGCTCATCATGGAGAAGGCGTGGAAGGGATGGAAGGCATTGGCGAAGCGGTATTTGCGGATGTAGTCTTCCCGGGTGGCAAAGTACTCGCCGTAGCGGTCCATATCGGGCAGTGTCTGCATAAAGTCATGCTGGAACATATCGTACAGCTCCCGTGCATACGGCCAGCGCTCGTCGTGGAAGTAGCCATTGCAGATGGAGGAGCAGATAATGACACAGTTCTCCTTCATGACACGCTTGTGACGGATCACCTGAGCGGACAGCGCCTGCATCATCTGAATGGGATTGGTACCCATGCCCACGCCGTAATGGAAATCCTGGGGCATACCAAAGACCATGACATCGTACTTTTCCTCAGCAAAGGGAACGTAGGTACGCTTGTTGGCGACTTCCCAGCTCAGGGGCTGCATCACCTTGGCATAGCCGGAGAAAATGGCGATCTGCCGGGAGTAAGTATCCAGAACGGCATCGCAGCAGAAGAAAGGATGACCCATCTTCTCTTCCATGTGCATACCGATCTCGTCAAACTTGGTCCGCATCAAGCTCTTACCGGAAACGGGAGTAAAATCGCCCCGGTGCATGACCTTGGGAACATGGTGGGAAGCGATGGAACGCCAGTGGGTGATACCGGTGGAGCAGTGCTTGTAGCCACCGGAGTAACCACCGTAGGGGTTACCCTGGGTGTGGCCGATCAGAATAGGGATATCGCAGTCATAGACATACTTGTTCATCAGAACCGGATCACCGCGGTGGGTGGTACCCAGATCGATCATATGCTCATAGTCTTCAGAGTCGTGGGAGGTGATCTGGTTGGTCCAGTAGAACTCGTTGAACAGTTCTTCACCCAGGATCTGCTTCATTTCAGACACGGTGGCACGGGGATGCAGGCCGTTACTGAACATGAACAGGATGTCTTCCTTGCGGACACCGCCGGCGTACAGCTCATCCAGGCAGGCCCGGATGGAGACCTTGCGGTGGGCGGTGGGCTGGCAGCCGCCCTTGACGATATCCGGAATAACGAACACCACAGTCTTTCCGGGAGCGGCCAGTTCCTTCAGCGCGGGCATACCATAGGGGTTGCGGATGCTCTCCAAAGTAGCGGCGTACAGGCTTTCCCAGTCCTGAGGCAGACACTGGGGGTCGGCAACGGTCTTGCCGGGAATGAACACATCGGTGTTGTCGGGCAGGTTTGCGGACATCAAACCATGACCGTATTCAAATTCAAGCTTCATATTCTAACTCCTTACTTGCCAAGATAGGTACGGATGATCTCCAGGTATTCGTCGGGATAGAAGCCGATTTCTCCCTGGAACCGGGTCAGGGCGATCAGACCGCCGTCGATTTCTTCGATGGATGCCAGCATTTCCGCGTTGTCCACCTTCAGGCCGCCGCCGTAGACTACGTCAATCCCGCCGGTCACTTCCTTGACGAACCGGGCGATCTTGGTGATGTACTCCTTACCGGCAGGGGTCTTACCGGGTCCGATGGACCAGATGGGTTCATAACCGA
>JAXJVC010000277.1:0-2194 GCA_036308745.1 Oscillospiraceae bacterium
ACCTACTGGAAGAGTGCCGTGGATGAACTGCTGTGGATCTGGCAGAAGAAGTCCAACCGGATCTGCGACCTGGGCAGCCATGTCTGGGACGAGTGGGCAGGAGAGGACGGCACCATCGGCAAGGCCTACGGCTATCAGCTGGGGCTGAAGCATCAGTATAAAGAGGGCGAGTTCGACCAGGTGGACCGGGTACTCTATGACCTGAAGCACAACCCCGCCTCCCGTCGAATCCTGACCAGCATCTATAATTTTGACGATCTGCACGAGATGAATCTTTATCCCTGTGCCTATTCCATGACCTTCAACGTCACCGGCAACAAGCTCAACGCCATTTTGAACCAGCGTTCCCAGGATATGCTCACCGCCAACAACTGGAACGTCTGCCAGTATGCGGTACTGGTGCACATGATGGCGCAGGTTTCCGGGCTGCAGGTGGGCGAGCTGGTCCATGTGATCGCTGACTGCCACATCTATGACCGGCACATTCCGGCGGTGAAGGCCATGCTGGAGAAGGAAGGCTTTGAAGCCCCCAAGTTCTCCCTGGACGAAAGCATCACGGATTTTTATGCCTTTACCAAGGATTCCTTCAAAATGGAAGGCTACCGGTATCACGATTTTGATTTTGAAATCCCCATGGCCATTTAAGGAGTTACTATGGAACTGATCGCAGCGGTATATGATGACTGGGGCATTGGCGCAGGGGGCACTCAGCCGGTGGCCCTGGCTGCAGACCGGAGGTTTTTCCGGGAGACCACCAAAGGGGCCACGGTGATCGTGGGACGGCGGACCGTGGAGGATTTTCCCGGTCAGAAGCCCTTGCCCGGGCGGAAGAATATTGTGCTTAGCCGCAGCACCGTCCAGCTGCCGGGGTTTACAGTCTGCGCAGACGCTGAGCAGGCGCTGGACAATGTAAAAGAGGATCAGCGGGTGTTCGTCATCGGCGGCGGCAGCGTGTACCGACAGCTGCTTCCTTATTGTGACCGGGCTTACATTACCAAGGTCCACGCGCAGGTCACATCCGATACCTTTATCCCTGACCTGGACCTAGATCCCCAGTGGAAGCTGGAGGAAATTTTGCACTCCGGGGAAGAAGACGGCATCCCCTACGAGATCTGCCTTTATGTAAGAAAATAACAAACGGGCGTGTTGCAAAAAGAAATGCAGCACGCCCGTATGGTTTTGTCGAGATTTTTGCTTCGCAAAATCGATATATGTTACTTCGTAACATTCGATATGTTCGTTTCACGAACTCGATATGATATAGATCCCTTCTCACGCCGCAGCGTATATCGAATGCAAAGCATATATCGAACGCCGTAGGCGTATATCGAAGATCCTGCCAGGGATCTATATCGAAGGGGCTGTTGCATTTTGCAACAGCCCCTTTTTGGAGGTTAGGAATTAAACAGCTTGTTGCCGCCGGTGGGGATGTGGTAGCACATACCGTTTGCCGCGGGGCTGCCGTCCTGCACCTTGAACTTGCAGCCGGCTGCAGAGATGGTAAACAGCATTCTGCCACCGAAGTTCAATCCGCAGTAGCCACTGTAGGCACTGGTGATGTTGCGGTCGCAGTTGGAATTGACGGATGCGATGTTTTCGTTCAGAGCGAAGCTGTCAAAAATGATTTCCGGAGCGGAATATTCTTTTTTCATACTTCAACTCCTTTCTTACACACCGAAGTATTCCTTGGCAGTGCAGCCGTAGATGGCAGCAGCGGTGGCCAGTGCCTGCACTCCCGCAGGAGGCTTCTGGCAGTAGGCCGCAATGCTGTAGGGCATCACGCCGCTGCAGTAGGTCACGCCGTCAGACTCGTAAACTGCGGCAACATAGACTGTCTTGTCCAGATACTTGGCTGCGATCTCGTCGCTGGAGGCAGCGTAGGTCCCGTCTTCCAGGGTCATCACTTCCACCTTGTCGGCGTTTTCGGCAGTCAGCTCTGTGACGCTGTTGTAGGTGTCTTCATTCCAGAAATACAGCTTCATGTCGCCATCCACTGCATTGGCAGGAGTGAAGAAGTAGTTGATCTCGAAAGCGCCCTTGAAGGAGATGGCAGGCTTTCTGGAGGTGAAGCCACGGTTGGAAACGAAAGCGCCAACCTTGGAGGCATCCACCTTACCAACTGCGTTCAGGGAGGTGGCATCATAGCCAGCCAGCAGGGCCTGATCGTCTGCGGTGAGGGATGCGTTCATCAGAT
>JAXJVC010000278.1:0-2410 GCA_036308745.1 Oscillospiraceae bacterium
ACAGTGCACTGGTTTTCAAGTGTAGAATTGTGAGTCGTGCTCAGAACCACGGGTTATATTGTGAGTCATGCGTATAACCGCAGGTATAGAAGGTATAGAAATGGAGTACGTCGGGAAAGAAAGGAGAACCCATGATCCTGCAGAGTAAAAGAGTCTGGGTGCTGAACGAATGGATGGAGGCACAGGTTGAGATCTCGGATGGAAAAATCTCGGCCGTCTATCCTTATGGAACAAATGCGGCAGACGAAGATTTTGGTGACCGCCGCCTTGTCCCGGGCTTCATTGATGTGCACACACACGGGGCATATGGTTTTGATACAAATGACGCAGAGGAAGAGGGGCTGCGGAACTGGCTGAAGAACATTGTCAGCGAGGGTGTGACCGGTATACTGCCAACGACGATCACCCAGTCCGAGGAGGTACTGACAAAGGCTCTTCAGAATGTGGCAAAAACCGCGCGGCTGCAGCAGTCCGACCCGGCGTCTGTAAAGGGGGCGAAGATCCTGGGCATCCACTTCGAAGGGCCTTATCTGGACCAGAAATATAAGGGCGCCCAGCCGGAGCAGTTTTGTGTTGCTCCGGATCTGGACCAGTTCAAGAGGTATCTGGCGGCTTCGGAGGGAATGATCCGGATCGTGACCATGGCCTGCGAGCACGACGAGGGATACAAACTGACCAGATTTCTGTGTGAAAACGGAATCGTCCCGTCCCTGGGGCATTCTTCGGCGACCTTTGCCCAGGCGGCAATGGCTTTTGCCAACGGGGCGCGCAGTGTCACCCATGTCTACAACGGCATGGCGCCCTACCATCATCGGGAGCCGGGGATCGTCGGCGCATCCTTCCGCTTCCGCAATGTATTCGGGGAGATCATCTGTGACGGCCTGCATTCCACATGGGCGGCACTGAACAACTATTTCACTGCAAAGGGTCCTGATTACGGGGTTATGATCACAGATTCCCTCAAGGTCAAGGGACTTCCCGCCGGGACCCGCACGCTTTTCGGCGGCAATCTGATCGAGCTCTTTGAAGACGGGAGCGCGCACCTGGTGGGAGCAGGAAATCTTGCCGGTTCCACACTCAAGGTCAATCAGGGTCTCCGCAATCTGGTTGAAAAGGCAGGCCTTCCCTGGCAGACCGCCATCAATGCCTGCACCATCAACCCCGCGCGCCTGATCGGCATGGAGGCTTCCAAGGGCTCCATCACAGCCGGTAAGGATGCTGACCTTGTTGTACTCGGGGATGACTACAGCGTGGAAGCGACATATGTCTGCGGAGAGAGATGCTATTGATTTGACAGGCTGAGGGGAGAGTTGAGGGCGAGCTGGAAGGGACGATTCCGGTGAGTCACTGGGGACGGTTCTGACTGACTCATCAGAACCGCACACAGTAGATCCCTCGCTGTTTCCGGTGCATGGAGGCGCATTCTGATGACGATAACAGAAGCAATTGAGTATATCAACGCACATACCTGGAGTCAGTGGAAGCTGGGGCTGTCCAGGACGGAGGAATTGCTGAGGCTTTTGGGCAATCCGCAGAAGCAGCTGCGTTTCGTCCATGTGGCGGGCAGCAACGGCAAGGGCAGCACCTGTGCCATGGTGGAGCGGATCCTGCGGGAGGCGGGTTATGTGACCGGTTTTTATCCGTCCCCATATATTGAAGATTTCAGGGAGAGGATCCAGGTCTGCGGCGAGTATATCACGGAAGAAGCGCTGTGCAGGATCACGGCGCGTGTGCGCGGCGCGGCGGATTCCATGGAGGACCATCCGAGTCAGTTTGAGATCATCACGGCGATCGGTCTGCTTTATTTTGCAGAAAAAAACTGCAATATTGTCGTGCTGGAAGTGGGGCTGGGCGGTATTTTTGACTCCACGAATGTCATTGACGCACCGGAAGTGGCTGTTATCACCAATATCGGGCTGGAGCACACGGAATATCTGGGCAATACCCTGGCGGAAATTGCCCGCAACAAGTGCGGGATCATCAAATCCGGCGCGGATGTAGTGTGCTATGAGAACGCAGCAGAGGTGATGGATGTGGTGCGGCGCGTCTGTGAGGAAAAAGGATGCCCTCTTCATATAGCACGTTACAGCAGGATCCAGCTGATTGAAAAGGGACTTGAGGGTCAGACCTTCCGCTTTCTTCATGACCCGGCTCCGGCCTCGCAGGATATAGCCATTTCTGCAGATGAACCCCTGCGTCTTGGCCTTCTTGGAGAATATCAGCTTCACAATGCGGCCACCGCCCTGACCATTGTCGAAGCCCTGAGAGGGCGGGGCTGGAAGATTCCGCAGGAGGCGGTCTGTCAGGGGCTGGCGGAAGTCCGGTGGCCGGCCCGCTTTGAGGTCCTTTCCAGGCATCCGCTGTTTATTCTGGACGGCGGACACAACCCTCAGTGTGCCGAGGCGCTGGC
>JAXJVC010000279.1:0-4483 GCA_036308745.1 Oscillospiraceae bacterium
ATCCATGGCGATGTCCGCCAGAGCCAGCGGGAAAAGACCATGCAGCGCTACCGGGATGGCAAGCTGGCGATCCTGATCGCCACAGACGTGGCCTCCCGAGGCATTGACGTGGACGATGTGGATTGTGTGATCAACTATGATATCCCTGAGGAGAACGAGTATTACGTCCACCGCATCGGCCGGACCGGCCGTGCCAAGCGGAAGGGTACTGCCTGGAACATCGTCAGCAACTTCCCTGAAAAGGCAAAGCTGGACGAGATTTGTAAGTTCTGCAATTTTGCCATCCAGCCCATGGTGTTGGATGTGGACGGCAGTTTGACGGAGGAAGAAGTCAAGGCTCCCGTGACCCCCAAGAGGAGATTCCGTTGAACGCCTTAGAACGGGGCTTCCTGCTGCTGAGCAGCCATCTGGGTGATCCGGACCGAAGACCTCTGACGACGGCCCAGCTTCGCACCCTGGCTGACCGGATGCGGTCTATGGACAGACCCGCGGAAGACCGTGGCCTGCGTTCGTCGGACCTGATGGCATTGGGCTACAGCCGGGAGTTTTCTCAAAGGGTGGTGGCGCTGCTGGAGGAGGAAGCGGTACTGGCCCATTACCTCCAGCGTGGGGCGAAGATGGGCTGTAGGCCAATTACCAGAGTCAGCCCGGAGTATCCCCTGATCCTGCGGCAGCGACTGGGACTGGACAGTCCCGGATGCCTGTGGGTCAAGGGAGATGCCTTGCTTCTGAATGCTCCGGCCATTGCCTTGGTGGGCAGCCGGGAACTCCGGGAAGAGAACCGGAGGTTTGCGGAGGAAGTGGGTCGTCAGGCGGCGCTGCAGGGCCTGGTGCTGGTTTCCGGCAATGCCCGGGGTGCAGACCGTGCCGCTCAAAATGCCTGCCTTGGGGCGGGCGGACAGGTCATCAGCGTGGTGGCTGACGAGCTGAGCAAACAGCCCCTCCGGGAAAATGTGTTGTATGTCAGCGAAGAGGATTTTGACGAGCCTTTTTCTTCCCAGCGGGCCCTCAGCCGCAACAGGGTGATTCATGCTCTGGGACGGATGGTATTCGTAGCTCAGTCGGATCTGGGCAAGGGCGGCACCTGGGATGGAACGGTGAAGAATCTCCGCTTTGGCTGGAGCCCCGTGGCCTGCTTCCGGGACGGAAGCGAAGCTTCCAGTCAATTGGAGCAGATGGGCGCATATCTCATTGATAAGACCGATGTGCAGGATTTTGGAACCCTGCCGGAACAGAATCTCTCATTTCTATAAGGAAAACCCCCGCTGTCCTGCGACAGCGGGGGTTTCGCGAAAGGGTTTGGAAAGAAGAGAGGTAGAAAAGAGGATCTATGAAAGCGAAAGGCTTCGGCTCACGGCTTCCGTCGCCTTTCATGTCTATAGAATACCTGGGGATCATGTACGGAGTGTGGCGAAAATAAGAAAGATTTTTCACGAAAGTGTGAACTTTTTGAAACGCGCTTGTTATAGACATTGACGTTCTTTGGGAAAAATGGTAATATTGGGGTAATGTCGAAAAAGAGGTTATCCCATGAAAAAGTGGCTTTCCCGATTATTGTGCATCCTATTGCTACTGTCCCTGTTTCTTTCTGCCGTTCCTGGGGCATCAGCCTATGAACAGGCCCCGGACCTGTCAGGATATATCCGCAATGGACAGCGGCGGCGGTTTGTGGAAGGAATGCTTGGCTACTATTTGCAGGAAAACGGGGCGGTTCGCAGCACCCTTCAAAACGGCAAGGCGGCGGTATTTTTCTTTGAAGGCTGCTCTGACAATATGGATGATCCGGAGCTTTCCGATCTTTCCTATTACCGGGTATCCTCAGTTTGCGTGGTACTTGCCGCGGGTGAGGATGGAGTTCCTGAGGTCACCTATTTCAATGATGCCTGCAGCACCCTGCCGGACAGACCCCTGTCCTATGGCGCCTGGAGCCTGGAGGAGGTGGGGGAGGTGGGCCCGGCTACCATCTGTGACGGGACCTATGAGCTGTACTCTGTTTATCACGGCGGTTCCTATGAGGCGCTGCACATTCGGACAAGCTATGAGAATGACACGGTGGCAGCGGTATATATGATTCCCGAGGGCTATGAATGCCATCCCGCCGATGAGATCAATATCCATACCCGGACGGGGAATCATATCATCCAGCGGGGGATGTGGTCTGCCGGGTGTATGCTGGTGGGGGATGGGGACTTCGACGTTTTCACTGACTTGATCGATGCGTCTTACTATTCCTCCTATGGGGAGTTCTGTCCGGACCAAAGGGTAGGTACCGTTACCATCAACCGGCAGTGTCTCCGGGAGGAAATGTATGCCCTTTATGGGAACGACCATGCGGTGGATACGCTCTTGGCAAACTCCCGGTGTGATCATCCATCGATTTATCTCAAGCGGTGTGCCCAGGATCAGGTTTTTGAGGAAAAGAAAACCATGAAAGCGTTGGCAGATACGCCCCTTATGAGCCTGCCCTGCAGCAATGGCGTGGATGCCCGTTCCGTGGAGGTGATGACCCTTGCAGAAGGCGGCCGGGTTGAGGTCTGTGGAAGCCTTCTGAATACCGAGGGGGAGCTGTGGTATGAGGTGTCACTGTTCAATGAGAACTGCTATATTTATGCCGGCAGCATGGAGGAAGTGGAATTAACCTGGTATGAGGAACTGCTGGATTCCCTGCTTGGGCAACCTTATGAAACAATAGGGAGTGAGATGAAAATGTTGAAGATATCCTATGCATCCATGATGATTGGGATTACCTGTCTGTGGGTCCTTGTAAGAGCCATCTGCTGTATCAGACGCAGACGGATCGACTGGCGACGGGAGTTGCAGCTGATGCTGGTTTATATTTGCATCGTTGTGGTGGCGCGGTTTACCTTCTTCCCCTTCTCCAAGGTGGATGGAAAGGTGCAGCCTTTGGTTTTTGATGCCGCAAATACCTTTCCCTTCCGGATCAATCTGGTACCTTTTGTGCATTTGATGGATTATCCGGTGTTTCGGGAAGCGATGCTGAATCTTATTGGAAACACCGCCATGTTTATACCTCTGGGCGTCGTCTGGCCGGCGGTATACAAAAAACTGGATACCCATAAAAAGGTGATCGCTGCCGGTATAGGCTTCTCTTTGTGCATTGAGATTCTGCAGCTTCCTTTTTACGACCGGGTATCGGATATTGATGACCTGATCCTGAACTCCCTGGGTTTTCTCGTGGGCTACGGCCTGTATCTGCTTGTGAAGAAGCTGAAAAGGAGACAGCCCCAAAATATGAAAAAGACATTGTATCAAAAGATGGAGGAGGAAAACGTAATGACAACTGCTATTTCTTCTGCTGCGCTGGATATTATCAAGCGGATGCAGCAGAATGAACTGACCGAAAGTGTGATCTATGAAAAAATCGCGGCCTTTGCCAAGGGGGAGGAGAACAAGCAGACCCTTCTGCGGCTTGCACGGGAGGAGAAGGCACACTACCAGATCTGGAAGAAATACACCGGGCTAGAGATGAAGCCGGAAAAGGGAAAGGTACTGAAATATACTCTGCTGGCACGGATCCTGGGCTTTACATTTGCGGTGAAGCTGATGGAGCGGGGAGAGGGCAATGCCCAGTTGGAATACGAACTGCTGACAAAGGAAGTGGAGGAGAGCGTCGAAATTCGGATGCAGGAGGAAGAGCATGAACAGACACTGCTTGCTATGCTGGACGAGGAGCGGCTGCAGTATGTGGGAAGCATGGTGCTGGGCCTGAACGATGCCCTGGTGGAGCTGACGGGTTCTCTGGCTGGCTTTGCCTTTGCCCTGCAGAATACCCGCCTGATCGCCCTATCCGGCCTGATCGTGGGTATTTCCGCAACCTTCTCCATGGCATCCTCGGAGTTTCTGGCGGCGAGAAGTGAGGGCCGCAGTGATGCGCTGAAATCCTGCTCTTATACAGGTATTGCCTACTTGCTGACGGTGATCGCGTTGATCGCGCCCTATCTGATTTTTCCTGTGACCCAGTATATCCCGGCACTGATCTGTATGCTGGCTGTGGTCATCCTGATCATCGCGGGCTTTACCTACTATACCAGCGTCGCCCAGGACCAGCCCTTCAAATCCCGGTTCGCGGAGATGGCGCTGATCAGTATTGGCGTTGCTGTTGTGTCTTTTGTTGTGGGCATCCTGGCGAAGAAATTCCTGGGTGTCGACTTGTGAGAAACTGCGGAATATGATATTTGCCGCCGGGTGGTATCCAAAGATACTGCCCGGCGGCAATTTTGCTAATGGTAAAAAACAGCAGGTTTTCCGAAGAAAACCTGCTGTAAACGTTGATAGAAAAGAGAATCAGCGCTTGGAGAACTGGGGAGCGCGACGTGCGGCCTTCAGACCGTACTTCTTTCTTTCCTTCATTCTGGGGTCACGGGTCATGAAGCCGGCAGCCTTCAGGGATGCGCGGTACTCAGGATTCAGGGTGACCAGAGCGCGGGAAACACCGTGACGGATAGCGCCGGCCTGACCGGAA
>JAXJVC010000280.1:0-5238 GCA_036308745.1 Oscillospiraceae bacterium
CAACTGGGGATCACCGGGTACGGTGCCGTAGACGTAGCCGTCCTCATCCATCCGGGCATCCGAAATGCCCATTGAGAGCATTTCTTCCACCAGATAAGCGCCCAGCAGTTTCTGCTTGGCAGTGGAGGGGCAGGTTTCGGAAAACTCATCAGACATGGTATCGAAAGATACATATTTCAAAAAACGTTCGGTTACTGATCTCATTTTTTCCTCCTATATCATGGAAAAGAGCCGCCGCAAATGCGGCGGCTCTTCGCTTGTATAAACTTACTTGGCAGCCTTGACCAGCTCAGCGGTATCCTGAGCAATCATCAGCTCTTCGTTGGTGGGAACAACCCAAACCTGAACCTTAGAATCGGGAGTGGAGATGACCATCTCCTTGCCGCGCTTGCTGTTCAGCTCGGGATCAATCTTGACACCCAGGTAGCCCAGGTACTCGCAGACACCGGCACGGACACCGCCGTCGTTCTCGCCGACACCGGCAGTGAAGGTCAGAACGTCAATGCCGTTCATAGCTGCTGTGTAAGCGCCAACATACTTGGCAACCTCGTAGCAGAACTTATCACGGGCCAGAGCGGAATCTGCATCACCGTTTTTAGCGGCATTCTCCAGATCGCGGAAGTCAGAGGACAGGCCGGACATAGCCAGCACGCCGGACTTCTTGTTCAGCATGTTCAGGCACTCGTCAACGCTCATGCCGTACTTGTTGCAGATGAACTGGACCACAGCGGCATCGATGTCGCCGGAGCGGGTGCCCATAGGAACACCGGCCAGAGGGGTCAGACCCATGGTGGTATCCTGGCACTTGCCGTTGAGGATAGCGGACATGGAAGAACCGTTACCCAGGTGGCAGTTGACCATCTTGAACTCCTTCTTGCCCACCAGCTCAGCGGTACGCTTGGCAACATACTTGTGAGAGGTGCCGTGGAAGCCGTAGCGGCGGATGGAGTCGTTCTTGAAGTACTCGGTGGGGATGGCGTAGCGGTAAGCCTTGGGGGGCATGGTCATGTGGAAAGCGGTATCGAAAACAGCGACCTGGGGAGTGGTGGGCATAACAGCCTGGCAGGCACGGATGCCCATCAGGTTAGCGGGGTTATGCAGGGGGCCCAGAGGGATGCACTTCTCGATGGCTGCGATGACCTCGTCATTGATGATGCAGGAATCAAAGAACTCCATACCGCCGTGCAGGACGCGGTGGCCAACAGCGTCGATCTCGTCAGTGGACTTGATAACGCCGTCAACAGCGTCAACCAGGATGTCCAGGGTAGCTGCAATAGCCTCGGAGTGGGTGGGCATGGGGATGTCCTTAACCACCTTCTTGCCGTTGGCATTGTGGTTCAGACGGCCGTCGATGCCGATACGCTCGCACAGGCCCTTAGCGGACACTGCACCGGTCTCGGGATCCATCAGCTGATACTTCAGAGAAGAGGAGCCGGCGTTAATGATCAGAACATTCATTGGGGAAAGCCTCCTAAATAAATATTTTCTTTTTTGTTGGTTTATGATATGATAGCTTCAGCTACTGGTATTATATTTCATTTTTCCCAATTTCTCAACCCCTGAACAGAAATTTTTTGTGAAAGGAGGGACAAATTTGAAAACCGTTGGCATTATCTGTGAATATAACCCCCTCCATCTGGGGCATCAGAAGCAAATCCACCGGATAAAATCGGAATTTGGACCGGACTGTGCCATCATTTGCGCCATGAGCGGCAACTTCGTCCAGCGGGGCATGCCCGCCATTTTGGACAAGTCCCTGCGTGCAGAGGCCGCTATTCTCTGCGGCGCTGACCTGGTTCTGGAGCTCCCCGTTACCTGCGCTCTGTCCTCTGCGGAAGGGTTTGCCGCCGGCGGCGTGAAGCTTTTGTCACAGCTGTGTGATACCCTGTGCTTCGGCGCGGAGAACGCAGACAGTGAGCCCCTGCTTGCCACCGCAGAAGCCCTTCTCAGTGACGACTTCCCTCCCCAGCTCCGCCAGGAACTGGATACCGGCAAGTCCTTCCCTGCCGCCCGACAAGCGGCTCTGGAAGCTATGGGGCTTTCCGGCGATTTCCTTTCTCTTCCCAACAACATTCTGGCCGTGGAATACTGCAAGGCCATTTTGTCCCAGAATTCGTCCATGATCCCGTTTCCCATCCACCGAGCCGGAAACTACCACGCGGAGACTGTGGATCCAGAAAACCCCTCCGCTACCGCGGTGCGGGATCTGATGCTCATCGCCCACAACTGGCGCTCCTGCGTTCCCCGGGCGGCCCGGGATGTCTTTACTGACGCCCCTCTGCACAGCATCCAGGCCGGCGAACGGGCCATCCTGGCCCGACTTCGTACCATGACGGAAGCCGAGTTCGAAGCCCTTCCCTACGGCTCTGAGGGCCTGTGGCGGAAGCTTATGCACGCCAGCCGGGAGGAAGCTACTTTGAATGGCATCCTTGCCGCCGTCAAATCCAGGCGCTACACCCGTACCCGGCTGGACCGGATGGTGATGTGCGCGTTTCTCGGCATCACAAAGGAAATGCTGGCAGCGGAATTCCCCTATGTCCGGGTCCTGGCCTTCAATGATAAGGGCCGCAGCATTCTGAAGGAAGCCAAACAATCCGGCATTTACCGCAACGCGGGAGAACGTGTGGACCATCCCTATTGGGACCTGGAAAAACGCTGCGGCGACCTTTACGGGCTGTTCTGTACCGAAGGCATCGAGCCGCCGGGGGCAGAAGAAGCACGAAGAATCTCTTATGTGCTCTAGTTAGGCGTTAGGAATGAGGAATTAACTGCGCTATAAATTCCTAACTCCTAACTCCTAATTCCTAATTCCTCATTTCCACTTGACCGGAGTATTTTCCATGAAACTAAAACCATTCAATATACTTATCGCTTTTTTAAGCTCCGCCTTTCAGGCCTTTGGTATGTACAACATACACGCCCTGGCGGATATTACAGAGGGCGGCGTACTGGGAGCCACCCTGCTGCTGGAGCATTGGTTTGGTGTCTCCCCCGCCCTGTCCAGCTTTGTGATGAACGCCCTGTGCTTTCTTCTGGGCTGGAGGGTCCTGGGCAAATCCTTCATCGCCTATTCCCTCATCGCCGCCTGCGGCTATTCCCTGGGCTATGGCATCTGTGAGCAGTTCCCACCCCTGTGGCCGGGGATCGTGGAGATGCCCCTGCTTGCGTCTATTCTGGGCGCCCTGTTCATCGGCATTGGCGCTGGTCTTTGCGTCCGGGCCGGCGGGGCTACCAGCGGCGACGATGCCCTGGCCATGAGCCTGAGCCATGTGACCAAGCTCCCCATCCAGTGGATCTACCTGATCAGTGACCTGACGGTGCTGGGTCTTTCCCTCAGCTACATACCCCCTAGACGTATTTTCTATTCCTTGCTGACCGTGGTGCTGTCCGGTCAGATCATCGGCTGGATCCAGAAAAATCCCAAACAATAGTACTGCAGGGCGGATGTACTCAATGTCAATAAATTAGCATATCATTGCGAACCAGTCCTCAGACTGGTGTGGCAATCTCCTCCGATTTTGGGGATTCCCACGCCAGTGTGCGCACTGGCTCGGAATGACATCTGCTATTCGTTTGATGACATTGAGAGCATCCGCCCTGCAATTGTTTTTATTCTTTTCCTCGGTACTTCCGGGTCAGATAATACATCACCATGACCCCTGCCAGCACCACAGGTACTGGGGATGGCCTGCTCTCCGGCTGCGTTGGCGCGGCGGCGGTGGTTTCCTCCGGGATGTCCTCCCCTACCATAATATTTCGGATGATGGTAGCGTCATTTTCCTGGTAGATGACCCTGACCCTCTGCTTCCCCGGTTCTTCCGGGTCAAAATCCGAAATGGATGCCAGGTCCGTCACATCCCGGGTGATACCCGAATCATAGGTGGCTGTGACCCGGATGGACTCCCCCGCTTCCACGGTCAGTTCCGTCATTCTGGACAGCACCGGAGGCTCTATATCCATGATCTCCACCCCCGCCAGGATGGCCAGACCCCAAGCCTGCTTGTCCCGGCCTTCTGTTTCACTGCTTCCCGATTCCCAGGCCGCATTTCCCACAAGCTGAATGGGTTTGCTTTTGTCCCGGGCAGATTCCAAACTGACCATGGCCAGGAAGGTCATACAGCTCCGGCGGATATGGTAGTCGCTTGTCACGATGGCAACGCTGGTAATTCCGGGGTATTCTTCCCGCAAAAAGGGATAGGTATTGCGAATGTTTTCCGTGGTACTCAAGGAGTTCCTTTCCGTAATGATCCGGTTTTCCGCCACGCCGTTGGCTACCAGCCAGTCCCGCATTCTGCCCGCCTCGCTGATGCCCCGGAAGTTGGATGTCTCGCCGCCGGTGCAGGCCACATAGGCATTGGGATACTTCCGGGCGCATGCCAGCGCGGTCTCCAACCGCCCCAGCAGTTCCGACTTCATGGAACCATCCCGGTTCAGACCGAAGCCCATGACCAGAATGCATAAAGAATCATCCTCCGGTAAACCATCCGGGAGGACCCCCGGAGTCACTGTCATTTCCTCATAGGTCCATCTCCAGCCATCCAGGATTTCCTGCCACAGCAACCTCTGTTCCGGCTCCATGGTATTCAGAATGGCCAGAATATCCGTTTCCGCCTTACTTCCATAGTGCAGGCAATAGGCCAAAAGACGTCGCACCGGGTCATTTTCCTCCGCCCGGGCTATTGCCGAACTGCCCAGTATCAGAAGTGCCGCCAGCATCACGGCACATATTCTTCTGCAGATCCGCGTCACGACGACACCTCCTCAAAAAAAGATGGGACGATTGTACCACATTTCCGCCCCATTGAAAAGCGGAATTTGCATGACAAAACGCAGGGGACGGATCATACCGTCCCCTGCAAAAATATTGTACAACGTAACAATCCTGTCATCCCGACCAAGCAAAGCGCGCGGAGGGATCTTCGCACCAAAATACTGCTTAGCACTGTCGAAAGTGCGCAGATCCTTCGACTCCGCCGCAAGCGGCTCCGCTCAGGATGACAGGTGTTAAACATTCTGCGTTATCCCGGTTTTACAGATGCAGGACCCGGTCCTTGATCTCCTGGGTACGGCCCTGGTTCCAGTACTGGGTGCCGATATAGCCGCAGGTACGGCGGGCAACGTTCATCTTATTCTGGTCGGTGTTGCCGCACTGGGGGCAGACCCAGACCAGCTTACCGTCGTCTTCCTGGATGGCAATCTCGCCATCAAAGCCGCAGCACTGGCAGTAGTCAGACTTGG
>JAXJVC010000281.1:0-2935 GCA_036308745.1 Oscillospiraceae bacterium
CCATCAACCAATTGAGCCTGCTGCCCTACCGGTTCTTCTGGCAGTAATGAAGGAGGCTATATGTCCCAAACAACAAAAGGTGTACTGCTGTCTTACGGCAGCGCGGCGGTGAATCTGGTATCCAGCCTGATCCTGGTACCCCTGCTGATCCGCACCCTGTCCGAAGATACCTACAGCCTGTATAAGGTCATGCAGTCCTTTGCAGGCTCACTGATGATGTTCAACCTGGGGCTTTCCACCATTGCCGCCCGGGCAGTGGCCCGGTATGTCCAGCGGCCCACAGAGGATGCCCGCCGGGAAAAGGAGAATACCCTGGCATTGACCATCCTGCTGTCCCTAGCCATGGCCGGCATCGTCCTGCTCCTGGGCTGGGCTATGACCGCGTTGGTTCCCCATCTGTTTGGGGACAGCTACAATGCCGGGCAGCTTTCTGTGGCAAAAAAGCTGGTGGGCATCTTCTCCGCCGCTACTGCGGTGCATATCCTGTCGGATACCTTCCGGGGCTTCATCCTGGGCCGGGAGCATTATCTGGTCTCCCAGGGCAGTTCCGTCCTCTTCCAGACCCTTCGGTTCTGCGCCATGACCTCCGTGGCCCTCCGGGGCGGGAATGTCTGCGCCCTGGCCCTGGTGGACCTGGCTCTGTACGGACTGCTCCTTGGGATCCATTTTCTCTATAGCCGCCTTGCCCTGAAGGAGACTGCCAGACTCACCAGCATCAAAAAGACGGACCTTGCTCCCATCGCCGCCTTCGCCTCTGCTATTGTGATCCAGGCCCTGGTCACCCAGGCCAGCACCAATCTGGACACGGTGATTTTAGGCGTTACCGGTGCTTCCCCCAGGATCATCACCATGTACGCCTCCGCTCTCACCATTTACACCGTCTACCGCTCCCTGGTGGGGGTGCTGTCCGGGATTTACCTGCCCCAGGCCGCCCGGCTCACCACCGCCAACGCCAGCGGCAAGGCCCTGACGGATTTTCTCATCCCCCCCAGCCGGATCCAGGCGGTGATCACCCTGGGGATCCTGACAGGCTTCGGCCTGCTGGGCCGGGACTTCGTCCGGCTGTGGATCGGCCCGGAATATCTGGAAACCTGGCCTCTTGTCCTTGCCCTGATGGCTGCCGCTGCCCTCCCCCTGATCCAAAGCACCTGCATCACCCTGCTGGATGCCAAGCTCATGCGGCTGGGCCGCTCTCTGGTGCTGCTGGTCATGGCTGTTCTGAACGCCGCTGCGTCCCTGATCCTGGTAAAGCCTCTGGGCTACTGGGGTCCCGCCATCGGTACCATCCTTTCCCTGCTGCTGGGAGAGGGGCTGCTGATGAACCTCCATTACAAAAAAATATTCGCTCTGGAACTGGGCCGGCTGTTCCGGCAGATATTCTCCGGCATCCTCCCCGCCGCCCTGGTGAGCGTAGTGGTAAGCCTTCCTCTGGCATTTTTCCCGGCTGACACTTTTTTGGAGCTGGTCCGCAAGGGACTGGTGTATTTGGCTGTCTATCTGATTGCCATGTGGTGGCTGGTGCCGAACCGGAAGAAAGGAGCGGGCCATGAAACAAGAAGCTGAGCTGCGCCAGCCGACCTTGGAGGATCTGTGGATCCTGCTCCGCAAAAACCTGCTCCCGGTAGCTTTGGCTGGTCTGGTGGCTTTCGCGGCAGTACTGGCAGCAAACTGGCTGGTGCCTCCCCGGTATCGGGCCACCGCCACGCTGTACATCCTCCATCAGGAGGAAGCGGGTGGACACACCGCCGAGGATTTTAACCTTTCTCTGAAAATGATAAACGACTGCGCCTACCTGCTGAAAAGCCACGCGGTGCTGGACCCCATCATTGGGGAGCTGGGACTGGACATGGATTACCGTGAGCTGTATGACGCAGTGTCCACCGCCAATCCCGAGGGCACAAGGCTGCTGACCATCACTGCAGAAGCCGCTGACCCCCGTGAGGCCAAGGCCATCGTGGACGCCATCTGCGTCATTGGTATGCAGACCATCCGGGCCGCCATGGACTACGACCAGGTGAGCCTGTATGAATACGGCATCCCAGAAACGGAAGCCCTCCGCGGAATCCCCCTACCCCTGTGCCTTGCCATCCCCCTGGGGGCTGCGGCCCTGGTCTACGGTCTGTTCCTGCTGGCCTTTCTGCTGGACGACCGAATTTATACGGAATCTGATGTGACAGAGGGACTGGGGATCCCCTTTCTCGGAGAGCTTCCCGGCCTGAAAGGGGACGAAGCCCGGCAAAGCTGGCATGCTCTGCGGACGGAGCTGCGGCTTTGCTGCAAAAGCTGCCGCTGCATTGCCATAACCGGCTGGGCCAAAGGGGAGGGCAGGACCACCACCGCCCTGCAGTTGGGAAGAGGGTTGGCAGTTCTGGGCAAAAAGGTCCTGGTGATCCGGGGCGACCTGCGCCGGGGTACGGACAGTGTTGGCCTCAGTCAAATCCTGGCGGGAAGTGCCGACCTTTCTGACTGTATCCGCCCAGCCAAGCATCCGGGGCTTTTCATGCTCCCTCCGGGAAAACAGCCGGAGGACCCGGCAGAGCTGCTCAGCGGTGATGCCCTTCCCGGGCTGCTGGAGGAGCTGCGGCAGGAATACGACTGGGTTCTCATCGACACCCCGCCCCTAAGCCAGCGCATCGATGGTATGATCATTTCCGCCTGCTGCGACGGCGCTCTGCTGGTGCTGCGTCAGGGAGCGGTGTCCCTTCCGGATGCCCGCCGGTGTCTGTCCCGGCTGAAGCGCAGCGGAACCAGGCTGCTGGGCGCTGTCCTGACCCACGCTCCTACGCCAATGGAGGATAGCAATTTATAAAAACAGCGGGCACTTTCGTGTGAAAGTTGCACCTGTAAAATGAAAGTAGACACTCACAAAAGTGTGGGTGTCTACTTTTTTCGTTGTATAATAAAAAAGGAAAGGATGTGAAAATATGGGCAAGAA
>JAXJVC010000282.1:0-9581 GCA_036308745.1 Oscillospiraceae bacterium
CCTTTCTACTGTTTATAAGAATACTCTGACCCCTGAGACCGTGATGATGCGCAACGTCATGCGCATCGAGTGCCGGGACGGCGTGGTCATCCTCACCGACCTGATGGAGCGCCAGATGGCCATCGAGGGTACCCTGGAGATGGCCAACCTGGTGGACGGTGTCGCCGTGGTTAAGGAGAGCATCCCCGTATGACTGGTTCCCGGGCAGTTACCTGCCCGGGAATTTTTTGGATGCAGAATAACCGCTGTTATGATATAATCATTTTGGATAAAGAGAAAGCCTTGAATTTGCGAGAGGAGGCCCTTCCTTAATGAACGTAAGAATAAGAAGAATAATACTTTTCTGCATTGTTGGATTAATCATAGCGTTTTTTGCGAAACACTATGATGCAAGGGAATATACAGTTGATAACCAGCAGGAATTTATTAACAGAGTGTGTAAAATGTCGGATGTTCCGGCGCTGTCAGTAGCAGTGTGGGATGGCGAGAACGAAGTGTTTCTGAATTATGCGGACGGCGATGAAATCATAGATGAAAACACTTTGTATGAATTGGCATCAACGACAAAAGCGTTTACGGGATTAGCAATTCTTCAATTACAAAAGGACAGTTTACTTAAATTTGAGGAACCTGTCCAGCAATACATTCCCGAATTCCATCCAACCTATGAGGGAGATGAAATTCAGATTACCATAGAACAATTGCTGAATCATACAAGCGGAATACCGTCTTATGCGCTTGACCGGATACCGGAAGAGACCTATCATGAGGGAGGGCTATCACAAAGTCTGGCTGGTTTGTACAATGTTGAGCTGGCATACAAACCAGGGGCTAAACATAGTTATTCTACCGTAAATTATGACTTTCTGGCGCTTATATTGGAAAGAATTACCGGAATGGGATATGAGGAGTATGTTAAAACGTATGTCCTTGATGAAGTTGGAATGACAGATTCTTTTTTCAGAACGGATGCGGTTCAGGCGAATGTAACACAAGGATATAAACAATCCTTTCTATTCTTTTCCTGCCCTTATAACGCACCGGCATACTACGGAAACACAGCAGCAGGTTATCTGATATCAGATACAAGTGACTTGATGAAGTGGATGATGAACGTGAATGTTCTGTTTGATTTTGAACATTTTCCAATCGACTCAGAGAATAATTATTTCGCAGGCTGGAATATTTATCATGATTATGTTTCGCATTCCGGGAGTAACCCCAATTATTCGACGCAGGTTTATGTTGATAGAAATGAACCATTCGGTGTTTTTGCATTAGCAGCAAAAAACGGTCCAAGTGCAAATATTGTTGCAGATGGCTTATTTCGGATGTATAAGGGTGAGACGGTAAGGCTTGGATTACAAATTGATTTGTTTGAAGTGCTGGATATACTCTTTGTTCTTATTCCCTTACTGGCTGTCTATGGCATTCTTTGGATGCCTACTGATACGAAAGGCAAGGCTGTAATTCGACTTGTTGCAGGTAGTGTGGGTATAATTGGATTTGTTTTATTTCCGTTTGTTTCGCCTATCAGTTATAGATATTGCATTGTTTGGTTTCCGGTCAGTCTGATATTTTTTGTTGGGGCAACATCCCTTCTTTCGGTATACTTGATTGCGAGAAGTATGGTGTATCTGAAGAAAAGATAACCTTCCGTTTGATTAAGAGAAGTGACTTGGTGCCAAAACAGTGCCGAGAAATCATGCAAATAAAAATAGACCATGTAAAATCAAAAAAATATGCTGATTTCAGCCATAAATAGAAATCGAAAACGCTATTCATATAGCATATAGTATAAGAAAGAATCTGTATTTTGTTGCTTTACTGCGAAAACTATGCTACAATGGTCAAAATTTGTTTCTAGGAGATCCGAATGTTAAAGAAATACCTGATTTGCTTCCTGATTTCCATGGTCCCTATCGTGGAGACGCGGGGCGCCATTATCATGGCGGTGGGCATGGACCTGGATTTTTTCACTTCCATGGTGGTCTGCGTTGTCGGCAATATGCTGCCGGTGCCTCTGATCTACTTTTTTGCCCGGAAGATCCTGGTCTGGGGCGCTCATAAAAAATACATCGGAAAGGCTTTCACTTACTTTCTGGAAAAGGGCGAGCGGGGCGGTCAAAAGCTGGTTGCCACCACAGGCCGGGGCGGCCTGTTTGTGGCCCTGATGCTGTTTGTGGGCATCCCCCTGCCCGGCACCGGTGCCTGGACCGGCACCCTGGCCGCCAGCTTTCTGAATATGGGCATCAAGTCCACCACCCTTTCCGTTTCTTTGGGTGTGATCATCGCGGGCGTGATCATGGGCGTTGCCAGTATGGTGGGCCTGCATATTTTCGGATTTTAATTGATACGGAGGTAATTACCATGTCCAACTGCTTGTTCTGTAAGATCGTCGCCGGGGAAATCCCTTCCAACAAGGTCTATGAGGATGACAAGATCCTGGCCTTCCGGGATATCGCCCCCCAGGCTCCCACTCACATCCTGGTGGTGCCCAAGGCTCACATCGCTGACTGCAACGGCATCACCGCCCAAAACAGCGACGTCATCGCCCATATTTTCACCACCATCCCCCAGATCGCCAAGGCCGAGTGCCTGGACAGCGGCTACCGGGTGGTGTCCAACTGCGGTGAGGATGCGGGACAGACTGTCCAGCATCTGCACTTCCACATCCTGGGCGGCAAAAAGCTGGCTCTGGAGATGGCCTGAGAGTAAATTGAAAATTGAAAATGCGGGAGGGTATCGAACCTTCCCGCATTTTTGTCATCCCGAGCGCAACGAAGTGAAGCCGAGGGATCTACGCATTGAATGACTATTTGGCGGTATGAATTGTGCGAAGATCCCTCGACGCGCTTTGCTTGCTCGGGATGACAGGCTGGTGCTTGACTTTTCAAAAATACGGGATATAATAACCATAGATCGCGCGCAAATAAGTCTTCGGGGAGCCGGATGCATCCGGCTGAGAGTGGGATCCGTAGCCCAGACCCGTGAACCTGATACGGCTAATACCGTCGGAGGGAAAGATGCATATATGGGATGCCTTTTTGTATCGCATTGCACCTGGACGGCTTGCAATGCGGTTATTTTTTTATGGAGGTATTTCTCATGCAAAACAAAACCAAACGACTGACCGAAAGTGCCATGCTCATTGCCCTGGCCGTTGTGCTGGAGCTGGTGGGCAAAATGGTCATCCCGCCCATGCCCTTCGGCGGCCAGCTCACCCTGGTGAGCATGCTCCCCATCGTGCTGATCTCCTACCGCCACGGCGTAAAATGGGGCCTGGCAGCAGGCTTTGCCTACTCCCTGGTGCAGATGGCACTGGGCGCAGGCACCGTCACTGCCGCCTTCCAGCCCGGCTACTTTGGGGATGGAACGATGATCTTCAACGCGTTCCTGATGTGCGCCCTGGATTATGTGCTGGCTTATACCCTGCTGGGTCTGGGCGGCGTTTTCCGTAACAGGGTTAAAAGAAGCGGCACTTCCCTGATGCTGGGCAGCCTGGTGGCCCTGGGGGGACGGTATCTGGCCCACATCCTCTCCGGTTATATCCTGTTCTCCGGCTGGGCGGAGTGGTTCTTCACCCAGGAAGGCTTCCCCGGCTGGGGCGCAGATTTGGTTGCCAGTTTGTCCCCCAGTGCTCTGGGCTGGGTCTACTCCATTGTGTACAACGGTATGTACATGATCCCGGAGATCCTCCTCACCGCCGCAGCCGCCCTGTTGGTGGCCCGCGTTCCCCGAATTGTTGAAAAAGTCATCTGAATGTTACGCCCCCGCCCTGATTTCAGGGCGGGGGCTTCTGTATTACTGCTCTACCTCAAAGGCATCCATATCCTCTGCGGCCTGGAGCTTTGCTGTCTGATACAGCACCTCCGCTGCCTGGCCACGGGTCAGTTCCCCGGCATCCAGGGTAATGCCGTTATCCTCCAGGGCGGACAGGGCAGTGGCGGCCCAGTCAGGAGACTCGCTGTCCGCCGCCACCGTTTCCACAGTCAGGTCCAGGGCGTTCTGCAGCATTACCGCAGCCTCCGCACCGGTGATGGGCATATCTGCACCGAAGGTCTCCTGTTCCGGCAGCCCGGCAGTCAGACCGGACCGCACAGCGGCGGCGAGATAGGGCTGCAGCCACAGAGGAATTTCATCGGTGTAGCCGGTATGGGTGATCTCCTCCTCGGGGGTGATTTCCAGGGCCTTCACCAGCATGGTTACAAATTCTCCCCGGGTTACCGGCTTTTCCGGACTAAAACAGGGATTCTCCGCCACACTTTCCCCCACGAAGATGCCGGTGTGCTTCATCCACTCCGCCGCAAACCGGCAGGACTTGCCAATGGTGTCGGTGTACTGGGTGGCATCTGTGGGCTTGAGGATGGTGATGGTCACGGTAGCCTCCCGGGATACCTTCCCGGCGGGGTCCGTTGCCGTGTAGGTGAAGGAATCCACACCCACTTTATTCTTCTTGGGGGTGTAGGTGAAGCTGCCGTCTTCCCCAATGGTCACCGTACCCCGGCGGGGCTGGCGGGTGATGGTGAAGGCCATGGCCTGGCCCTCGGGGTCAGATACCTTCAGCTTGGCGGTGTTGGGCAGGTTCTTGTAGGTCTCCACAGCCATATCCTCTGCCACGGGAGCTTTATCCTCCTTGCCCCGGATGGCAATGGTCATGGCGGCGGAGGGGTCCACCCGGTCGGCGTAGATAGGCAGGTATCCCACCTGGGCGCTGGCGTCCTGCTCCGTCAGCAGGGGGGAGAAGGTCATTTGTGACACCTGGTTTGCGGTGAGGATATCTCCCTCCCGCAGCACCCGGGTGCCCAGCAGGATGGTACCCACGCTGCTCTCCGGCAGATCGGTGATGCAGATGCCTGTGAGGTTTTCCTCCGGGGAAAAATCTCCGGCGGAGAAGCAGTAAACGCTGCCGCTCTCCACCTCTGCGGCAGAAGCGATGCCAACAGCGCCGCCTGCCAGAAGCAAAGCCATCAGCATGGCGAGCATTCGGTTTCGGAACATAGTCATACCTCCAGAAAAATTGGTTTCCGCAGGTAGTGTTTGCCAGTGCAGGGAGATTTATTCACAAAGGCATCACAAGTCTTTCGCCATAGCGGCCCGTCTCAGCACCCGGACAAACAGGTCTCCCCAGCTCAGCCGCTCCACACACTCCGACGCCACCAGGGGGATCTCCGCGAGGATTTGCTCCCCGGCCTTTATCCGCATGGTCCCCAGCCGCTGGCCCTGGCTCACCGGGGCGGTGACCCCTTCTTCCAGGGTTACCTCTGTGGTGACGGATCCCCGCTGGGCCTTGTCGATGAGCATCCCGGTGTCCGCGCCAAGCTGTGCCTGAACGAAGCGCTCCTTTCCCAGGGTCACCGGCACCTCCGAGGGACTGTCGGTAAGGTCCGGGCTGATGATGGCGAAGTTGGCAAAACCGTAATCCAGCATGGATTTGCAGGCGGCGGTGCGCTGCTGGGAGGTCTCACAGCCCATGACCACCGCAATCAGCTCCATTCCTTCCCGCTCCGCTGTGGCAGACAGGCAGTATCCCGCCCCGGAGGTAAAGCCGGTCTTCAGCCCGGTAGCGCCGCTATAGAACCGGATCAGCTTGTTGGTGTTGGACAGGCCGAAGGTGCCGTTTCGCACTGAATCCATCCAGATGGTGGTGAATTTCTTGATTCCTGGGTGGTTTTTCAACAGTTCCCGGGACATAAGGGCGATGTCGTGGGCGGAAGTCCGGTGGTTTGCCGCATCCGCTCCGTCATCCAGCCCGGTGCAGTTGACGAAGTTGGTGTCGTTCATCCCCAGCTCCTTGGCCCGGGCGTTCATCCTGTCCACGAAGGCGGCCTCCGATCCTGCCAGATGCTCCGCCATGGCGCAGGCGCAGTCGTTGGCAGAGGACACAGCGATGGATTTCAGCATATCCTGAACGGACATGGTTTCCCCCACCTTTAGGTAGATCTGGCTTCCGCCCTTGGCTGCGGCGGCCTCGGAGGCGGTGACCATATCCTCCCAGCGGATCTTACCGGAATCGATGGCCTCCATGATCAGCAGCATGGTCATGACCTTGGTGACGCTGGCGGGGGCCAGCTTTTCGTGGGCATTCTGTTCGTAGAGAATGGTCCCCGTAGCCACGTCCATCAGCAGGGCACTTTTGCCTCCTACTTCCAATTCTACCGCCGAAGCCTTCACCGAAAACCCTGAAAGCGCAAGTACCAGCGCCATCCAAATCACCCAAACCCGTTTCATAGCGATCCCTCCCAAAAGTTGTGCTACAGCCTATTCCAGCGGGGACAGGTTTATACCGACGGAAAAAACTTTCTAATTTTTCATGTAGCCTTTCCCGGAAATGTGTGATAAAATAGTGCGGAAACTACAAGTGCATAATGTATCATGCAAAATGCAAAATGGATATTCCTGCACGGTTGCGGCGGGGAAGGATTCTGCATTTTTATCTTAATTTCACGGAGGCATTACATATGAGAGGTATCCCTTCTCTGATCACTGACATCCGCAAAAAGGTCTTTACCGAGGTGGCCCGCATGGCCTATTCCGGCGGCGACTACACCCAGGCCGAGGACCTGCCCTATAAGATCGTCCCCGGCGACCAGCCCCTGCACCGGGAATCCATCTTCCTGGAGCGGGCTATTGCCGGTGAGCGCGTCCGTCTGGCAATGGGCCTGTCCATTCGTCCCATCCAGACCCGGACCCTGATGACCGAGGGTATGGACCATGCCGCCATTGCTGAGCAGTATTACGAGCCGCCTCTGGTCAATATTATCCCCTATGCCTGCCACGCCTGCCCCACCAACCGCTATCAGGTCACCGAGCATTGCCAGAACTGCCTTGCGGCTTCCTGCCAGCAGGTCTGCCCCAAGGGCGCCATCTCCTTCGTCAATGGCAAGAGCTTCATTGACCAGGAAAAGTGCATCAAGTGCGGCAAGTGCGCCAAGGCCTGCCCCTACCATGCCATCATCCACCTGGAGCGTCCCTGTGCGGCCTCCTGCGGTATGGATGCCATCGTTTCCGACGAGCATGGCAAGGCTACCATCAATCAGGACAAGTGTGTGGCCTGCGGTCAGTGCCTGGTGTCCTGCCCCTTCGGCGCCATTGTGGATAAGGGCCAGATCTTCCAGGTCATCCGTTCCATCCTCCAGGGGGATAAGGTCATCGCCATCGTGGCTCCCGCCTTTATCGGCCAGTTCGGCAAGCACTCCACCCCCGGTAAGTTCGTCACCGCCATGAAGGAGCTGGGCTTTGCCCGGGTGGTGGAAGTGGCTGTGGGCGCGGATATGTGTACCATCGAGGAAGCCAAGGACTTCCTGGAGAAGGTCCCCGCGGAGCAGGATTATATGGCTACCTCCTGCTGCCCCGCATGGCACTCCATGATCGAAAAGCTGTTCCCCGGCGAGATGAATAAGATCTCCATGACCCTGACTCCCATGGTCTTCACTGCCCGCCTGATGAAGAAGCAGTATCCCGGCTGCAAGGTGGTCTTTGTTGGTCCCTGCGCCGCCAAGAAGCTGGAGGCCATCCGGGCAGATATCCGCTCCGATGTGGACTTTGTGCTGACCTTTGAGGAGCTGCAGGGTATGTTCGAGGCCAAGAACATCGATTTCGCATCTCTGGTGGAAAGCGATGTGCTGAACGAAGGCACCGCAGCGGGCCGCGGCTTTGCCGTCGCCGGCGGCGTTGCCCAGGCTGTTACCGACCTGGTTCATCAGGAGCATCCCGATATGGAGCTGAAGACCGCCCGGGCTGAGGGCCTGCGGGACTGCCGCAAGCTGATGACCCTGGCAAAGGCTGGCAAGTACAAGGGCTATCTGCTGGAGGGCATGGCCTGTCCCGGCGGCTGCGTTGCCGGTGCGGGTACCCTGCTGCCGGTGGACCTGGCAGCCAAGGTTGTGGGCAGATACCAGACTGAGGCAGACACCACCTCTCCCCTGGAAAGCGCATACCGTCACGAAGGCGAGCATCTGGATTGATAACAAACACCCCGCTCTGCAAAATCAGAGCGGGGTGAATTTATGCCATGGGCAGAAAAGAGGGAGCGGGGAAACGGGTTCAGGAACGTACCTTCTTTGCTGCGTAGATTTTGTCGAAGAGGAAGGATGCCAGCACCAAAACCAGTGCGGTAACGACGCTTCCTGCAATGGTGTCGTTTGCGGAATAGATTCCGGACAGGGAATTGACAAGGCAATGGAATAATACACACAGCCATACACTATTGGTATTTTTCTTTATGCTGGCAAGGGCAAAACTTAAGCCCATAACTCTGATGCCAAACGACAGGATGCTAAGTCCGTTCTGGGCGACGCCCTGTACAAAAAATAACGGTAAATGCCACACCCACCAAATGATACCGACAAGGATCGTTGCAATGAAGCCGCTGTACTTCTTTTCCATTTCCGGCTGCAGGATATATCTCCAGCCTGCCTCTTCCAAGCCGCCGCCAAACAGCATCACGGGAATCATAAAAATAACCGTGAATAAGGGCGCGCTTTTTTCATATCCGGAAACGAAGCATTCCGGCAGGGTAGCCAGAATTCCCAGGACTACCACCATGATGTAGGAAAATACATTCTGCTTAAAGTCGAATACATGCTTCAGCCAATCCTTGAAATCCTTAACGCCGTGGTTTTTCTTCAATGCCCAATAGGAGGCGATGGTGGGTGACCAGCCGCCCAATAAATAGGGCACATACAACAGGAAATTATCACTCATGTATATGCCAAACAGGCTGCACACAATGCATAATCCCCAGCAAATGATCATTATGGAAAACGTACAGATCAAAAAATCCTTGCTTAACTTGCTCATAAAAATTCTCCCTTTTATATCCAATTTTACTATCTCCGTTTTGCGAGGCAAGAGGGCTTCGGGCCACGGCCTTGCTGTTGAAATGATTATATAATAGAAATTATTAAATAATCCTTAAATAAACGCAGGAAAATTGAATAATGAAGGGTTGCCAAAAATGTGGGCATTGGTCCCAACGGCAGGTTTTCGGATTAATCAAAAAAGAGGGAGCGGCGAACCGCTCCCTCTTAAGTTATGCTGGAATCACGCCATGGCAACGAATGGAGCGGTACCCAATGGCCTTACGGTCATTGCCCAGCTACATTATGAATTGCCAGCGGGCGCTGCCCGCCTTACATGTCGAAGGGTTCCATGCCCAGAACGGGATGGCCAGCCTCGGACAGGTAGTTCAGCAGTTCCTCGGGATCCTCGGTGCAGACGGTCTCGTCAGCGATCATGTCGGTGAAGTTCTCAACACCGTACAGCTCCAGAGCGGTAGCATCCAGACGCTCACGCATCTGATCCTTCAGCATCTTGGGCATCCAGACGATACGGCCGGGGCCGCCTTCAGCAGCGATAAACTTCTTGGAAGAGATGAAGTGCTTGCCGTGGCCCATGAAGCCGGGAGTCTGCACACCGCCGCCGGTCATGGAAGCCATCTCGGAGAAGCTCATGCCCAGAGGAGTGATGCCTGCATGCTCACGGCAGGTGATGACAACACCCATGGAGCAGGGCTCAACGCCGCAGATACACTCGAAGCAGCCGCAGGAGGTCATGGGATCCTCGAACAGGGAGTACAG
>JAXJVC010000283.1:0-3552 GCA_036308745.1 Oscillospiraceae bacterium
GAGCAGTCCTGCAATGTCCGTCATCATAATCAGGCACTCTGCCTGCAAAGCACCTGCGATGGAAGCCGCCGCAGTGTCGCCGTTGATGTTGTAAGTATTGCCCTGGCGGTCGCTGGCAATGGTGGAAATAACGGGAATGTAGTTCTTCTCCAGAATGTCGGTAATGGGCTGGGTGCGGATCTTGGTGACCTCACCCACGTAGCCCAGGGCCTCGTCCTTCATAGTGGCTTCCAGGATACCGCCGTCGATGCCGGAAAGGCCGATGGCATGGCCGCCTTCATCTGCAGCAGGTTCACCAGGGTCTTGTTGACCTTGCCTGCCAGCACCATCTGAACGATGTCCACGGTCTCCTTATCGGTGACCCGCAGGCCGTCCACGAACTTGGCTTCCTTGCCCAGACGCTTCATGGTCTCGCTGATCTCCGGGCCGCCGCCGTGGATCAGAACCACCTTGACGCCGATGAGCCACAGCAGAGCAATGTCCTCCATGACCTGCTGCTTCAGGTCTTCGTTGATCATGGCGTTGCCGCCATACTTGACCACCACGATCTTGCCGTTGTATTTCTTGATGTAGGGCAGGGCCGCAGTCAGCACCTCAGCCCGCTGCATATTGGAAAAATGATTCTCCATAGGATCTCCTCCGTTAGGTACGGTAGTCTCCGTTGATCTTTACGTATTCATAGGTCAGGTCGCAGCCCCAGGCAGTGGCATCTGCCGCGCCGCTGTTCAGGCCCACCAGGATCTCGATTTCCTTCTCCAGCAGGATCTCCTTGGCGATCTCCTCGGAGAAGGCCACACCTGCGCCGTTCTTGCAGACATCGATGGTGCCGGCCTTGCTCCGGAAGGAAACATCCACCTTATTTACGTCCACGTTGGCACCGCTGTAACCGATGGCGCACAGGACACGGCCCCAGTTGGCATCCGCGCCGAACATGGCAGCCTTCAGCAGGCTGGAGCAGATGACACTCTTGGCAACAGTCTTGGCGGTAGCAGTATCTGCCGCGCCGGTCACCTTACACTCCAGCAGCTTGGTAGCACCCTCGCCGTCTCCGGCGATCTTGCGGCACAGGGCCACGGTAACGGTGTTCAGAGCCTTCATAAAGATAGCAAAGTCCTCGCCTTCGGCGGTGATCTCCGCGTTGCCTGCCATGCCGTTTGCCAGGACGGTGACCATGTCATTGGTGGAGGTATCGCCGTCCACGCTGACCATGTTGAAGGTATTGGCAATATCTCCGGACAGGGCCTTCTGGAGCATATCGGGAGCGATGGCAGCATCGGTGGTGATGAACACCAGCATGGTAGCCATATTGGGGTGGATCATGCCGCTGCCCTTGGCAATGCCGCCAATGTGGCAGGTCTTGCCGTCCAGGGTAAATTCTACAGCCACTTCCTTCATAACGGTATCAGTGGTCATGATGCCTTCAGCAGCAGCCTTGCCGCCCTCCACAGACAGTCCCGCAGCCAGACCGGGCAGACCTTGGGCGATGGGGTCGATGGACAGGGGCTGGCCAATTACGCCGGTAGAAGCCACGATCACGTCCTCCGCCAGAATATTCAGTTCCTTGGCGCACAGGTCGGACATAGCCTCGGCAATTTCGATGCCGTTGGCGTTGCAGGTGTTGGCATTGCCGCTGTTGCAGATGACAGCCTGGGCGATGCCGTTGTGCAGATGCTTCTTGGTAACGGTCAGGGGCGCGCCCTTGACCAGATTGGTGGTATAAACCGCCGCAGCGCTGGCGGGGACACAGCTGAGGATCAGGGACAGATCCTTCTTGCTGTGGTTTTTCCGGATTCCGCAATGAACGCCATTGGCGGTGAATCCCTTCGCGGCGCATACGCCGCCCTCTACTACTCTCATGTCTTTCTCCTTATACGTTCAGGCCGGTGGTCTCATCGACGCCCAGCAGGATATTCATATTCTGGATGGCCGCACCGGAGGCGCCCTTGCCCAGGTTGTCGAACAGAGCGGTCACCATGGTCTGGCTTTCATGGCCGGATACCTGGATGCGCATACTGTCACGGCCCGCAAAGGTGCTGGCATAGATCACGCCCTCGTCACCGCCCAGAGGGGCAACAGAGACCAGCTTCTCTCCTGCGTAATGGTCGCTCAGGCACTCCCACACTTTCGCCGCGTCAAAGCCGGGCAGCAGGATGGTGGTAGCCATGCCCGCGTAGAAATCTCCCAGGATAGGGGAAAACACTGGCTTTTGGGTCAGTCCGCAGAGCTTCTGCATTTCCGGCAGGTGCTTGTGGGTCAGGGTTGTGCCGTAGATCCGGTGGCTGTCATGGCGGGGATCCCGTTTTTCGTCCTCATATTCCGCGATCAGGCTCTTGCCGCCGCCGGAATAGCCCGTCAGGGAATAGGCTGTCAGGGGGAAGTCCGCGGGAACGATGCCTCCTGCCACCAGGGGATAAACGGTGGAAATAAAACCGCTGGCATGGCAGCCGGGGTTGGCAATACGCTTAGAATCCCGGATGGCCTGTCGGTGTTTGGGGGACAGTTCTGCAAAGCCGTAGGCCCAGCCATCGCTGGTGCGGTGGGCAGTGGAGGTGTCAATGACAGCGGTGGTATCATTTTCGATCAGGGATACCGCCTCCATGGCTGCCTTATCAGGCAGGCACAGAAATGCGATGTCCGCCAGATTCAGCATCTGGCGGCGGGCATCGGTATCCTTACGAAGTTCTTCGGTTAAGGTGAGCAGTTCAATGTCTTTGCGGCTGCTCAGCCGCTCATAGATCCGCAGGCCGGTGGTGCCGGCACTGCCGTCGATAAATACTTTGGTCATGCAAGCCGCTCCTTTACATAAGCGATCTGTGCATCCACGGAAGCCTGGGAGGTGCCGCCCTCGCTGATCCGCTTTTCCACGCAGGTCAACAGGTCGATGTCCTGGTACAGGTCCTCAGCAAACAGGTCGCTGTAGCTCTGGTATACTTCCAGTGGCAGGGTCTCCAGCACACAGCCGTCGCTGATGCACTTTGCCACGATCTGACCGGAGATCTTGTAGGCACTGCGGAAGGGCATACCCTTCTTGACCAGGTAATCTGCCAGGTCCGTGGCGTTGATAAAGCCGCCCTGGGCAGCCTTCTTCATGTTTTCAGGCTTGGAAGTCATGGTAGCCAGCATGGGAGCGAAGACCTTCAGGCACATCTTCACGGTCTCCACGGCATCGAACACCGCTTCCTTGTCCTCCTGCATGTCCTTGTTGTAAGCCAGGGGCAGACCCTTCAGGGTGGTGAGCAGGGCCATCAGGTCGCCGTAGACACGGCCGGTCTTGCCGCGGACCAGCTCTGCCATGTCGGGATTCTTCTTCTGGGGCATGATGGAGGAACCGGTGGTATAGGCATCGGACAGCTCCACGAACTTGAACTCCCAGCTGGACCAGAGGATGATCTCCTCGGAGAACCGGGACAGGTGCATCATGAGGATGGAAAGGCTGCTGAGCATCTCGGCGCAGAAGTCACGGTCGGAAACGCCGTCCAGAGAGTTCCGGCAGATTCCGTCGAAGCCCAGCTTCTGTGCTTCGAACCGGCGGTCGGTGTCGTAGGTGGTGCC
>JAXJVC010000284.1:0-2699 GCA_036308745.1 Oscillospiraceae bacterium
CAGTGGGCTGCCAGCAGCAGCTCCACGATCAGCTTGCGGTGCTTGCGCAGCTTTTCGGTATGAGTGTAGATGACCATTCCGTCCCGGGGGTCCTCGGAGCAGGAGGCAAAGCAGCGGCCCCGGTCGTCTTCCACGGTACACAGGCGGCAGGCGCCAAAGACAGACAGCTCCGGCTGATAGCACAGCGTGGGGATCTCGATACCAGCGTTGCGAATAATGGTCAGCAGATTCTTTTCATTGGTAAATTCAACTTTTTTACCGTTAATCGTAATAGTACCCATTGTATCCCCTCCTTATGCTTCGATGTAAATGGCATCGAATGCGCAGTTATCCTTACAGGCGCCGCACTTGATGCACTTATCGGGATCGATGGTGTAGGGCTTCTTGACAACACCGGAGATGGCGTTGACGGGGCAGTTCCGGGCACACTTGGAGCAGCCCTTACAGAACTCAGGATTGATCACATAGCGGCGCAGAGCGGTGCAGGTCTTGGCCCGGCACTTCTTGTCCACGATGTGCTCGATGTACTCATCCCGGAAGGTAGACAATGTGGAAAGAACAGGCAGAGGCGCGCTCTTACCCAGGCCGCACAAGGCCATAGTCTGGATCATCTTCGCCAGCTCTTCAAGGGTATCCAGGTCTTCCAACTTACCCTGACCATTGACGATCCGCTCCAGAATCTCCAGCATCCGCTTGGTGCCTTCCCGGCAGGGCGTACACTTACCGCAGGATTCCCGCTGAGTAAAGCTCATGAAGAATCGGGCAACCTCCACCATACAGGTATCCTTGCCCATGACCACCATGCCGCCGGAGCCAACGATTGCATTGAACTTCTTCACGGAATCGAAGTCCAGAGGCTCATCCAGGTGCTTCTCCGTCAGACAGCCGCCGGAGGGGCCGCCGATCTGAACAGCCTTAAATTCCGCGCCGTTCTTCAGGCCGCCGCCGATGTCGAAGATGATCTCCCGCAGGGTGGAACCCATGGGAACTTCGATGAGGCCGGTGTTCTCAATGGCACCGGTCAGAGAGAAAGTCTTACAGCCGGGGCTGCCGGCAGTACCGATAGAACGGAACCAGTCAGCACCCTGCAGAATGATCTTGGGAACGTTGGCATAGGTCTCCACGTTGTTCAGGACGGTGGGCTTCTCCCACAGACCCTTTTCTACGGTTCTGGGGGGCTTGGTTCTGGGCATGCCGCGGTTACCCTCGATAGAGGCAGTCAGTGCGGAGCCTTCGCCGCACACAAATGCGCCTGCGCCCTTGTTGATATGCATATGGAAGCTAAAATCGCTGCCCATGATGTTGTCGCCCAACAATCCGCGCTCTTCCAGCTGGGCAATGGCACCCTTCAGCCGGGCAACGGACATAGGATACTCCGCACGAACGTAGATGTAGCCGTTTTCTGCCTTGACAGCATAGCCGGCGATCATCATACCCTCGATGAGTTTGAAGGGATCGCCTTCCATAACGGAGCCATCCATGAACGCACCGGGGTCGCCTTCGTCGCCGTTGCAGACCACATAGCGGACCTGCTCCTTCTGGCGGGCGACCTGCTTCCACTTCCGGCCGGCGGGGAAGCCGCCGCCGCCGCGGCCGCGAAGACCGGACTTGTCCACTTCATCGATGACCTCATCCCGGGTCATCTCAAACATAGCCTTCTTCAGAGCCTCAAAACCGCCTGCTGCCAGATACTCATCCAGGGACTCGGCGTCAAACTTGCCGCAGTTCTCCAGAACGATCCGGGTCTGCTTGGCGATGAAGGGGATCTCGTCAGGCTGAACATAGCTCTGATCGCCCTTATGGTACAGCAGCCGCTCGATGATCTCATCACCCAAAACGGTCTGCTCAAAAATATCCTGACAGTCTTCAGGCTGGACCTTGACATACTGAACGACCTTGCCGTCCTTCTGGATACGGACCAGGGGGCCCAGCTCACAGAAGCCCTGGCAGCCGGTCTTCTTGACGCCAATGACCTTGTCGTCGTCATGACCGCCGCAGGGGGAGAACACCAATTCCACATCGGGGGCGTCCTTTACCATCTTTTCAAAAATCTCATGGATCACATTGGAACCGGTGGCGATACAGCCGGTACCGGAGCAGACCAGGATCCGGCAGTTATAGGCCTGCAGCTGCGCCTTGGCAGCTTCCCGAACCTGTGCAAGTTCCTCTTTATTCTGAATCATTAGCCCTTACCTCTCAGTTCCTGGATCACAGCCAGAGCCTTTTCCGGGGTCATGGAGGGATAGACCTGCTCATTGACCATCATCGTGGGAGCCAGACCGCAGGCGCCCAGGCAGGAAACGGTCTCTACGGTGAACAACATATCGTCGGTGGTGTGCTTCTTCTTGCTCAGGCCCAGTTCCTTCCAAAGGGCCTCCAGAACAGGCGTGGAGTGGCGCACGTGGCAGGCCGTGCCGTCACAGACCTTAATGACATACTTGCCCTTTGCCTCAAAGGAGAAGTTCTCATAGAAAGTCGCAACGCTGTATGCCTTTGCCTCGGTAATCCCGATCTGCTTTGCCACATAGCTCAGCAATTCTGCAGGCAGATAGCGGTATTCCGCCTGAATATCCTGCATGATGGGAATCAGAGACCGTGCATCCCGGACGTATCGACCAATGATCTCGTCCGTTTTGCGGTAATAGGTTTCGTCCAGCATAACCATTTTCCTCCTTGCATTTGTGCGAATGCATAGAATC
>JAXJVC010000285.1:0-2934 GCA_036308745.1 Oscillospiraceae bacterium
CCGTAGCCGTTTTGGAGTTGATCAGGTCCTTGGCGTTGCCCAGCCACACATCGGTGCCGTGGGTATAGCCACAGATTCGCACCAGGAAGTCAAACTTGGTGGGCATAGTATCCAGCAGAACGCCCCGTGTAAACCGGGTATTGAATTCCGGCACGCCCACCGCGCCGGTAGGACCAAGGATCTTATCGTCCTCATAGCCCAGTATCTTACTGGAGGTAAAAATGGACATGGTCCCCTTGTCATCCAGGGGGATGGTCTTGGCATCAACTCCGGTCATATCCTCCATCATGCGGATCATGGTGGGGTCATCATGGCCCAGCATATCCAGCTTCAGCAGGTTTTCCTCCATGGAGTGGTACTCAAAGTGGGTAGTGATCTGGTCAGAGTTGGGATCGTCAGCAGGATGCTGCACCGGGCAGAAATCCCAGATCTCATTCTCCTGAGGGATGACCACCAGACCGCCGGGATGCTGGCCCGTGGTTCGGCGGACACCGACACAGCCGGTGGCCAGCCGGGCTTCCTCCGCCTTGGTGGCAGTCTTGCCCCGCTCACTGAGGTACTTCTTCACATAGCCAAAGGCCGTTTTTTCTGCCACAGTGCCGATGGTGCCTGCCCGGAACACGTGGGAGGAGCCAAACATGGAGATACAGTATTTGTGTGCCTCTGCCTGGTACTCGCCGGAGAAGTTCAGGTCGATATCCGGCACCTTATCGCCGCCGAAGCCCAGGAAGGTCTCGAAGGGGATATGGAAGCCATCCTTCTCCAGCTGGGTTCCACACTTGGGACAAAGGGCATCCGGCAAGTCCGCACCGCAGTTAATATCCTTTGGCACCTCCAGGATGGTATGCTTGCACTCCGGGTTGGGGCATCGGTAGTGGGGTGGGAAGGAATTAACCTCCGTGATGCCGGACATAAAGGCCACGATGGAGGAACCGACAGAACCACGGGAGCCTACCAGATAGCCGTTCTCCAGGGAATTCTGAACCAGTCGCTGGGCGGACATATAAATCACGTCGTAGTGACAGGATATGATGTCATGAAGCTCCGTTTCCACGCGCTTGACGAACAGCTCCGGAGGATTATCGCCGTAAAGCCGGTGAAGCTTGCCGTAGACCAGATCGTTCAGGTCTTCCACGGAGTTTTCGATCTTGGGGGCAAACAGGTTGTGGGGCACAGGCCGCAGGGTCTCGCACATATCTGCGATCAGGTTGGGATTGGTAACGACCACCTCGTAGGCCTTCTCCTCACCCAGATAGCTGAATTCCTTCAGCATATCATCGGTGGTGCGGAAGTACAAGGGGTTAGGCTTGTCCGCATCGTCAAAGCCCTTGGTGGCAAGGAGGATATGGCGGAAGACCTCGTCCTCCGGGTTCAGGAAGTGAACATCGCCGGTGGCGACCACCATTTTCCCCAGCTCCTCGCCCAGGCGGACGATGGTGCGGTTGTAGTTTTTCAGCTCCTCCACATCCTTGGCCATGCCCTTTGCCAGCATGAACATATTGTTGGCAAGGGGCTGGATCTCCAGGAAGTCATAGAAGGAGGCAATGCGCTTCAGCTCATCGTCGCTCTTCCGATCCAGAATTGCCTGGAACAGCTCGCCCGCCTCGCAGGCGGAGCCAATGATGAGACCCTCCCGCATTTCCAGAAGCTCGGATTTAGGGATCCGGGGCACCCGGCGGAAATGCTTCAGGTTGGAATTGGAGATCAGATGGTACAAATTCCGCAGGCCCACCTGATTCTTGGCAAAGAGGATGATGTGCCGTGCCTGCCGGTCCTTGATGTGTCCGCCGGCACGGAGCTTGGTCATGGCAGGATTGATAGCCTGGAGGGTGTGGATGTCATGTTCCTCCTCCAGCTTCTGCATGAGTTTGGCCATGATCAGGCCGCAGGTCATGGCATCGTCTCCAGCCCGGTGATGATTGAAGTCCGGCAGGCTCAGGGCATTGGACACGATGTTCAGCTTGAATTTATTCAGATGGGACAGCAGGTTCTGGGACAGGATCAGGGTATCCGCGGAGGTATACTTGTAGTCGTACCCCAGCCGCTGGCACTCCGCCCGGATAAAGCCGGTATCAAAATCCGAATTGTGGGCCACCAGCACCCGGTCTCCGATAAAGTCCAGGAACTTGGGCAAGACCTCCTCGATTTTGGGAGCGCCCTTCAGCATATCGTCGGTGATGCCGGTCAGGTCTACGATCTTCCGCTCCAGAGGCCGTTCGGGGTCTACAAAGGTCTGGAATCGGTCTACCTCCTTGCCGTTTTTCAGGATCACCGCGCCGATCTCGATGATCCGATCTGTCCGGGAGGAAAGACCCGTGGTCTCCAGGTCGAAGGCCACAAACTCCTGGTCAAAGGACATATCCTGCTGACCATGGACCACGATCCGGTCATCCACATCGTTGACGTAGTAGCCCTCACAGCCATAGAGGATCTTGATGGTCTCGTCGGTGCCTGCCACCTTGGGAGGACCCTTCCAGTCCTCTACCACGTGGAGGGCATCCGTAAAGGACTGAACACAGCCGTGATCCGTGATGGCAATGGCTTTATGACCCCAGGCGGCAGCCTGCTTGATGGCGGCCTTGGTACTGGTCAGGGCATCCATGTTGGACATGGTGGTATGCAGATGCAGCTCCACCCGCTTCATTCCCTCGGTGGTATCCTTCCGCTTGGGCATGGAGCCGGGCTTCATGGCGTAGGGCTTCATCACCATCTCATTTTCAAACCGGTCCTCAATGAGCTTACCCTGGACCTGGAGAACGGAGCCAACCTTCACATTTTCCAGAATGGGCTTGGCCTCCCCCGCCTCCATGAACCGACTGATGCGGATGGAGTTGGTGTTATCGGTCATATCAAATTTCACCACATAGGCGTTCCGCTTTTTCAGCTCCTTGTGGTCAACATTGAAGACCTTACCCTCCACGATGATGGTACCCA
>JAXJVC010000286.1:0-1554 GCA_036308745.1 Oscillospiraceae bacterium
AAGTGGGCGACGGCGTGGGAATACTCACTCAGATCCCGCACGGTTTTTTCAGCAAGGCGGCGCAGGCGGCGGGGATTACGCTGCGCCTTTCCGGAGAATCAGGACAGTATCCGCAGGAGAGTATGATCCGGGACAGCTCAGGCTGTCAGGCAGGCGATTACGGAATCGGCATGTTTTTCCTGCCTCAGGACACCTTAAAGAGGACCTTTGCCATCCGCATGTTCGAGGTGATCGCGCAGAAAGAGGGCCTGGAGATTCTGGGCTGGCGCGATGTGCCGGTGCGGGAACAAATCCTGGGAAAGAAGGCAGTCGACTGCATGCCCTGTATCCGCCAGTGTTTCCTGGCCCGGCCTGTGGATGTGGAGCGGGGGATTGCCTTTGACAGAAAGCTCTATGTGGTCCGAAGGGAGTTCGAACAGTCCTCCGAGGACACCTATATCTGTTCCCTCTCATCGAGGACGATTGTCTACAAGGGAATGTTCCTGGTAGGACAGCTGCGGCGTTTCTATGATGACCTGCAGTCCCCGGACTATATCTCCGCAATCGCCATTGTGCACTCGCGTTTTTCAACAAATACGACTCCGTCCTGGCACAGGGCCCATCCCTACCGCATGATCGCCCACAACGGCGAGATCAACACCATCCGCGGCAATATCGACAGGATGCTTGCCCGTGAGGAGACCATGACCAGTCCCGTCATGCAGGAGGACATCGACAAGATCTTCCCTGTCGTAGACCGGAGCGGTTCTGACTCCGCCATGCTGGACAACACCCTGGAATTCCTCTACATGAACGGCGTGCCGCTGGCCCTGGCCATGATGGTCATCATCCCCGAACCCTGGAAGCACAACACCTTCATGAGCGAGGACAAGCGCGATTTTTATCACTACTACGCCACCATGATGGAGCCCTGGGACGGCCCGGCGGCCATCCTTTTTACAGACGGCGAGGTCCTGGGTGCGACCCTGGACCGGAACGGACTGCGGCCCTCCCGCTATTACATCACGGATGACAAGCGGCTCATCCTGGCATCCGAGGTCGGCGTCCTGGACATTCCGGCAGCCCGCATTGTAAAAAAAGCCCGCCTGGAGCCCGGGCGGATCCTCCTGGTCGACACAAGGCAGCAGAGGATCATCTCCGACGAGGAATGCAAGACCCACTATGCCCTCAGGAAGCCCTACGGGGAGTGGCTGGACAGAAATCTGCTGCATCTTGACCAGCTTCCCATTCCCAATCACAAGATCCCGGTCCACACCCAGGAGGTCCGCGACCGGCTATACAAAGTCTTTGGGTACACCTATGAGGATGTGAAGGACCAGATTCTCCCCATGGCGGAAAACGCTGTGGAGCCGACTCTTTCCATGGGACATGACGCGCCTCTGGCCGTGCTCTCCGAGGCTCACCAGCTCCTGTTCAACTATTTCAAGCAGCTGTTTGCTCAGGTGACCAATCCGCCCATCGACTCCCTGCGGGAAAAAATCGTGACCGACACGACAGTCTATATCGGCTCGGACGGCGACCTTTTACAGGAAAAAAGCGGCAACTGCACCGTTC
>JAXJVC010000287.1:0-2116 GCA_036308745.1 Oscillospiraceae bacterium
AGACTATGGACCCCAAGTACGAAAATGCCGATGGGCGGAAGGTGGTTTATTCCAGCCTGAATCCTGTGAAGCTGCTGCGTAATGCCAACAAGTTTACCTACATCCTGCTGGCTGTGGTTTTGGTTCTGGCGGCGGTCCTGGTGCTGATCACCCGGGCTGTGGTGCGGTTTGTAAGGAAACGGAAGAAGAAATAATCATTCGGGGCGGATGGAAAGTCCGCCCCTTTGTGCGGGTATTGCCGATTGAAAATGATGCCAAATTGTGGTATGCTTATTGAAATGATCCAGGATAGATCCACCGCTCCTGCGTGTAGGCAAGGGCGATAAAGAAGGAGTGTAACTTATGGAGATCAAAGGGAAAGAAGCTGTGACATCCGGCGGACTGCGGGTGTCCATGCCCATGCCCGGTGTGGTGCGGGTCACCGATGGCTGTCACAAGGACAGCTACATGGTCAGCGGTACTTTACGCCGGTCAGCTCCCAGGGTAGAGGGAGACCGGCTGGTTTGGGGGAAGATCTCAGTGGAGCCGGAGAACGGTATGGCGCTGTACTTTGATGGTAAGCTGTTGTGCCGGGATTATCCCGGAAAGCGGAAGATCAGAATGTCTCTTACCATAGAGGAAGTAAACCAGCTCCTCTCGGAAGGTCATGCTCCTGACGAGCATATCTCCGATTCTGACAAGTGGAAGGTGGAAGTTGTGAAGGAGCTTGCCCCGGAAGCGGTGATCTACGGTCTGGGCGACAAAACCGGCTTCCTGAACAAGCGGCATTATGCCTATGAAAACTGGAACACCGATGATCCTAACCCCCACTGCGATAACTACAAGCGGCTATATAAGTCTATCAACTTTTTCATGGTCCATTCGGATGATGGCTGTGTTGGAATCCTGGCGGACAACACTTACCGCACTCGCTTTGACTTTGGCAAGGAGCAGGAGGAATACTATTTCTGGTCCCATGCAAAAGGTGCTCTTGATTACTACATGATCCCCGGTAAGACTCCTAAGGATGTTCTGAAGCGGTATCTGGCCTTGACCGGCAGCAACAACCTGCAGCAGAAGTGGATCTACGGCTTCCACCAGAGCCGCTGGAGCTATTTTACTGAGCAGGAAGTGCTGGGTGTGGTGAAGTCCATGCGGGAGAATAACCTGCCCATTGACGCGGTGCATATGGATATCGACTATATGCAGGGTTTCAGGGTATTTACCTTCAATCCCGACCGTTTCCCTGATCCAAAGGCCCTGGCGGAAAAGCTGGCAGAGCAGAATGTGAAGCCCATTACCATCATCGATCCCGGTGTGAAGCTGGACCCCGGCTACTTTGTCTATAACGAGGGGTTGGATCAGGGACACTTTGCCAAGGCAGCGGATGGCAGTATTTATGAAGGCGCAGTCTGGCCCGGCCCCTCGGTATTCCCGGATTTTACCCGGGAAAAGACCCGGAAATGGTGGGCTGACAAGATCCAGATCATGACCGATGCAGGCATCCGGGGGATCTGGAACGATATGAATGAGCCTGCCAACTTCACCGGGGAACTGCCGGATGATGTGAGCTTCGCCGCAGGAAACCACGATGAGATCCATAATGTGTACGGTCATCTTATGGCCCAGGCTACCTATGAAGGTCTGCTGAAGGCGGACGGCCGCCGTCCCTTTGTGCTGACCCGGGCTTGCTGCGCCGGCTCCCAGAAGTTCTGCTCCGGCTGGACCGGGGACAACCACTCCATGTGGCAGCATCTTCAGCTCAGTCTGACTCAGATGATGAACCTGGGCCTGTCGGGTATGTACAATGTTGGCTCCGATGTGGGTGGTTTCGGTTCTGACACCACTCCGGAATTGCTGGTACGTTGGAGCCAGCTGGGTGCCATCAGCCCCTTCTTCCGCAACCACTATGCCAAGGGTACCCGGAATCAGGAGTTTTATGCCTTTGACAGGGCTACCATGGATGCCTGCCGGGAAGCACTGGACCTGCGGTACCATCTGTTGCCTTACATTTATGACCTTGCCCATGAGCAGCTGCCTTTGCTGCGGCCACTGGTACTGGAGTATCCGGAGGATCCCATGTGCCGGGAGCTGACCGACCAGTGCATGCTGGGTGACCGGCTGCTGGCGGCTCCTG
>JAXJVC010000288.1:0-1950 GCA_036308745.1 Oscillospiraceae bacterium
GCTGCGGATCCTTCCACACCCAGTCCCGGAAGGCATCCTTGATGGCCTGCTGTTTCTGCTGGGCCAGCGTTGTTTCCTTTTTGTTCAGGACACGGCTCTTCTTTCCTTCCGCATCCTCCACCGTATCGTAGATCCGGATGTCCTTCAGGTTCAGCGTTTCCTCCAGGATCTTATAGGCATTGGCCCGGTCGGTGCCGTAGGTCACGTAAGCAGCCACATCATTGTAGCTGGGATTGGTCTTGCCGTTGATCCGCCACTCCGCGGTATAGGGAGAATATTTCACCTCAATGGATCTCCGCAGATAATAGGGCATCTCAAAGGTCTCCTGCATGAACTGCTGGATGATATCCGTGTCCAGCCAGGTTGCCCCCAGCCGCACATCGATCTCCGAGGCATCCAGGTCTTTGGGCTGGGCCTGCTCCAGTGCTGTGACATTGATCTGGAAGAAGGGATCACTCTCCGCAGCGATCTTCGCCAGCTTCAGCTTGTGCCGGACTTCACCAGACAGATATTCATCCGCTGTCTGCCAGCCTTTATCGATCCGGGCTTCTGCCATAGGATCTTTGAATATGACTCCCTGCAGCTCCGTAATAATCCCCCGGTACTCCCCGGGTGTCCCAAGAAGCTCCGCCATATAGGGAAGATCCACCTGCCCTTTCTCTCCGATGGAGATAGCCAGGGCTTCACTGGGCGTGTCCACACTGGTGACCTTCCGCTCCGGACGGATGGTTCGTTTCGTGAACATATCCGCCTTGCTCTCCAGCTCGCCGTCTTCATTGATATTCTCCAGTGAGCAGAGCAGGTAATAGGAAGAGTCCTCGGCAAATGCCTGGGCATTGGCACGGTTATTGATGATCCCATACTCCGCCGTGAAAGCGTCGTAAGCTGTGTTCAGTTCCCGCTGTTTTGCCGCGATATCCTCCTCCGGATAGTCATTCATCTGATATTCGATCAGTTCATTCACGATCTGCCGAAGGGCGACCAGTCCCTTGATCCGGCCTTTCATCTTTTCGTTCAGGTCAACCGGCCGCATAACGGAGTTCTCCCGGAAGAAGACTTCTCCGGAGACCACCGTATAGGAGAAGTTTTTCACATTCGGATCCGCCGGAATCGAATCCGGCACGTCTCCGAAGTCCTGCTCCGTAATCGCCTGCGGCGTGTAGCTGCCCCGGATATGGGAAACTGCCTCTTTCAGCTGTTCGGAGAGCTCCACTCCGGAAACAGGGAGCACCGTGCATTCCTCTTTTCCGTACTGAGTGCTCTCTGTCGTAAGCTGCCCCAGAACCATCTCCGGGTGATCGATGAAATAGCTGTTCAGTGTCAGTCCTTCCGGCGTTTGTCCGAGGTGTACCCAGTCCGGTTCGATATCGATAGGATGATCCCGCTTTTGCAGGAAGATGATATCCGACACGACATCTGTCCCGGCATTGGCACGGAAAGCATTGTTCGGCAGACGGATAGCCCCCAGAAGCTCCGCCCTCTGCGCAAGGTACTTTCTTACCTCCGGTGACTGCTGGTCCATGGTGTAGCGGCTGGTCACAAAGGCTACGATGCCGCCGGGGCGCACCTGATCCAATGCCTTGGCAAAGAAGTAGTTATGAATGGAAAAGCCCAGCCGGTCATAGGGCTTGTCGCTGACTTTATAATTTCCGAAAGGAACATTGCCGACAGCAAGATCGTAAAAATCCCTGCGGTCGGTCGTCTCAAAACCTGCCACTGTGATCTCGGCTTCCGGATAAAGCTTCTGCGCGATCCTGCCAGTAATGGAATCGAGTTCTACGCCATACAGCCGACTGTCCTGCATCGTCTCCGGCAGCATCCCGAAGAAATTGCCGATGCCCATGGCAGGCTCCAGAATATTTCCGGATTTGAAGCCCATCTGTCCAAGGGCATCATAGATAGCCCGGATGACTGTCGGGCTGGTATAGTGAGCATTCAGGGTAGAGGCCC
>JAXJVC010000289.1:0-1660 GCA_036308745.1 Oscillospiraceae bacterium
CCGTAGCAGGTGAAGGTCTTGTCCAGAATATCCGGGACATTGTCCAGTGCCGCCGCGGTAGTGACCACCTTGAAGATGGAGCCGGGAATATAGGTAGACTGGACGAAACGGTTCAGGTACAGGCCCTCATACTCCTCGGAGGGAGTCTCCCCGATATCCGGGGGATTATCCGGGTCATAGGTGGGGGTTGTCACAGCGCAGAGGATCTCGCCGGTCTTGTAGTTGTACACCGCCACCGTACCCTTACGTCCGGACATGGCATTCAGCGCCACATTTTGCACCCGGGTGGAGAGGGTCAGGGTCGCCGTTCCTCCGTTTCCGGAAGCATCGTAAATGCCGTTGATCTTGTCAAAGCCCGCCATGTGTCCCGAGTAACTGGCCAGTGCCGAGGCACTGATGAAGCTTTTCCGGTCGCCCAGCCAGTGGAGGGTGGATTTCCGGGTGGTTACATCGGAAGAATAGGTTCGCTCGTCGGTAATGTCCAGCAGCATTTCCCCGCTGCGGTCTGTTACCGTACCACAGCCCAGGTTGCTGTTGTTATAAATATGAGGGGACCCGGTAAAGGATACCCACTGGTCCGCCTTGGTGGCGTATTCCCAGAGGAAAAACACCATGCCGCCCAGAAGGATGAAAATGAACAGGCCCATGAGCCAGGTTCTTCTTGTCACACGGTTCATGCTTCATCCCTCCCTTTCAGTTTCACGGCAAAGCTGGCGTTCTGCCGGGTATCCGACGCCTTGACGAAGGCCAACAGCCCCCAGGCCCCGATCATGCTGGTACCACCGTTAGAGAGGAACGGAAAGGTCACGCCGGTAAAGGGCAGCACGTCCACCGTTCCCAGACAATTCAGAATCGTCTGGATCACCAGCACACTGGCCGCGGTGCAGCCGCCGATGGAATAGAAGGCGCTGCGGGCCACCCGGGCCGTCCGAATGGTAAAGAAGCCCAGAGCCGCGATGCACAGCACCATCATCACCGCCAGGATCAGGCCCCACTCCTCGGAAATGGTGGCAAAAGCAATGTCTGAATCCGCGGCAAAGACGTTTTTCAGATAGCCCCGTCCGGGTCCAAGGCCCAGCAGTCCGCCGGAAGCGATGCACATCAGTACCCGGGTCTGCTGGTAGCCACCGGCCAGGGGGTCCTCCCAAATGTGCCGCCAGGTGGCAAACCGCTGCAGGGCATGAGGTGCGATCTTCAAGGCCAGAACACCGGCAAAGCCCAGGGCCGTAATGGCCAGGCCCACCGTGCCCACGCTGCCGGAACGTAAGTACGCAATGACCAGGAAGGCACAGAAGAAGATCAGAGCCGTACCAAAGTCATTCATCAGTGCAAGACAGCCGCAGATAACCACGGAATACACGATAAACAGAAACAGGTTCCGCTTGTTCATGATCCGATCCATGGTGGACGCGCCTGCGTAAACGAAGCAGACCTTGCTCAATTCCGAAGGCTGCAGGGACATACCGCCCACCATCAGCCAGTTCTTGGCGCCATAGTATTCCGTACCGAATACCAGGGTCACCAGCAGGAAGCCAACACCTGCTGCCACCGCGAGATACCGGAAACGCTTAGCCCGCTCCAGGTCCCGCAGGGACCATCCAATGATCAGGAACACCAATACGCCGATGCCCAAAGCCATGAGCTGTTTGACCGCCTCCCC
>JAXJVC010000290.1:0-1832 GCA_036308745.1 Oscillospiraceae bacterium
ACATCCTTCAGGGTGCTGACCTCGACCACATTGTCGGGGCTGTGGGGGCAGGCGATCATGGGCTTCAGGGAAGACAGATCGATGTCGATGATCCGATCGTAAACGGCATCCTCGTCGCTGGCCAGAGGCACATAGTCCTCCTCACGGCCCTGGGCTGCCAGGAAAGCTCTGGTGGTCTCGTCGGAGGGGAAGATGGAGGTGGTAGCGCCCAGCTCCGTGCCCATGTTGGTGATGGTGCCACGCTCGGGAACGCTCAGGGTCTTAACACCCTCGCCGCCCCACTCTACGATAGCGCCCACACCACCCTTAACGGACAGGATGCGCAGCAGCTCCAAAGAAACGTCCTTGGCAGTGACGTAGGGATTCAGCTTGCCGGTGAGGTTGACCTTGAACATCTTGGGCATGGTGATGTAGTAAGCACCGCCGCCCATGGCAACTGCCACGTCCAGACCGCCTGCGCCGAAGGCCAGCATACCGATGCCGCCGCCGGTGGGGGTGTGGCTGTCAGAGCCGATGAGGGTCTTGCCGGGCTTGCCGAACCGCTCCAGGTGGACCTGGTGGCAGATGCCGTTGCCGGGACGGGAGAAGTAAACGCCGTGCTTGGCGGTGACGGTCTGCAGATAGCGGTGATCGTCGCCGTTTTCGAAGCCGCACTGCAGGGTGTTGTGGTCAACATAAGCAATGCTCAGCTCGGTCTTGACACGGGGGATACCCATGGTTTCGTATTCCAGATAGGCCATGGTGCCGGTGGCATCCTGGGTCAGGGTCTGGTCGATCCGCAGAGCGACCTCACTGCCCACAGTCATGTCACCGCTGACCAGATGGGCCTTGATGATCTTTTGTGCAATAGTCATTCCCATAACGATTTATACCTCTTTGATCATATGCTCTTTGGCATGAATAATGTGCTGTTTGGTCAGGTTCTTGGCTAGCTCCGCATCCCGGTTGGCGATGGCCTGATAGATGGCGTAATGCTCCTTGGTGGACTGGATCGCACGATCCCAATCCTCCATGGCGATCCGGCGATAACGACGGGTCTTGCGGTGCAAGGGAGTCAGGGTGTCGCAGATCACGGTGCGACCGGAAAGACGGCAGATGGTGTCATGGAACTCATCGTCCACCTGACGCAGATGGTCAATGTCACGCTTGGTGAAATAGAAGTCCTGCAGATCGGTCAGGTGCTTCAGCTCCTTGATGCCGTCCTCGGTGATGTTCAGGGCGCAGTAGTAGGCCACCAGACCCTCGATGCGCTCACGGATGTTCATGATGTCCACCAGGTCGTCGTCGGTGATACCCAGGACCAAGCTGCCCTTGCCGGTGTCGGCAATGAGCCGCTCCTGCTCCAGACGGCGCAGAGCCTCCCGGATGGGAGTCCGGCTGACGCCCAGCTGGTCCACCAGCTTCAGCTCGGTCAGGATCTCGCCCTTTTGGTAAACCCCAAGGATGATATCATTTTCCAGCTTATCAAAAACCTGATCAGCCAGGGAAGTGCTTTTAAATCCTCTCATTGTTCAGTCTCCTTACCTCATGGTGAAGCGGCCGGGAGCAAGCTCCTGGATCTTCTCGTCCATTTCCTTCTCGGTCATGCAGGTCTGACGCTCGTTTTCGTACTGCAGGTCCACCCAATCCTTCAGGGCAACCACCAGGGGATCACGCTTGTCCAGCTTCTGGTCCTCAGGCAGGTTGTAGGTCTGGTTGACCCAGTAGGCGATGCCGGCCAGGCCGGAGGTCTTGCTGATCTGCACGGTGGCGGGGCGGTTCAGGATCTTCTTGGTGTCGAAGATGGTGTAGATCTCCTCGTCCTTCATCAGACCGTCGGCGTGGATGCCGGC
>JAXJVC010000291.1:0-4672 GCA_036308745.1 Oscillospiraceae bacterium
CGGATGCTCTCGCAGACTTCCTCAGCCTGCTCGGGGGTAGCGGTACGGCCGGTGCCGATAGCCCAGATGGGCTCGTAAGCGATGATGACCTTGCGGATCTTCTCCTCGGGAACGCCAGCCAGACCCAGCTTGATCTGCATGGTGATCCACTCGTTGGTGATGCCAGCCTCACGCTGCTCCAGGGTCTCACCGCAGCACATGATGGGGATCAGGCCTGCGTTCAGGGCAGCCAGGACCTTTGCATTGACATCAGCGTCGGTCTCGCCCATAGCGCGGCGCTCGGAGTGACCAATGATGACGTACTTGCAGCCGGCGTCAACCAGCATATTGGTAGCGATCTCGCCGGTGTAGGCACCGCTTGCGTTGGCGTTGCAGTTCTCAGCGCCGATGCCCACACGGGTCTCACGCATAGCGCGGACAGCAGCGGGGATGCAGACAGCGGGAACGCACAGGGCAACGTCACACCAACGGCCCTTGGGCATGATAGCCTTCAGCTGGGTCATAAACTCCTTGGTCTCGGAGGGGGTCTTGTTCATCTTCCAGTTGCCGGCGATAACGGTCTTACGATACTTTCTGTTCATTTCCTTTTTCTCCTTACTATTGGTACATCGGAGCCATAGGGTTCGATGCGATTTGACAAAGTTATGAGAGGCGTATAGCATTCAAACGCCTCTATAGAGGGGAGAGCCGAGGCTCTCCCCTACCATTTATATATGCAGAGGTCGAATTACTTGTCCTGCAGGCAAGCGATGCCGGGCAGTTCCAGGCCTTCCAGGAACTCCAGGGAAGCGCCGCCGCCGGTGGAGATGTGGGTGATCTGGTCAGCGAAGCCCAGCTGCTCGCAGGCTGCTGCGGAGTCGCCGCCACCAACGATGGTCACAGCGTCGGAATCAGCCAGAGCCTGAGCCACGGCGATGGTGCCCTTAGCCAGGGTGGGGTTCTCAAACACGCCCATGGGGCCATTCCAGACAACGGTCTTGGCAGCCTTGGCAGCAGCAGCGAACTCGGCGCAAGCCTTGGGGCCAATGTCCAGACCCATCTGGTCAGCGGGGATAGCGGTGCAGTCCACGTAGTCCACGGGGATCTCAGCATCGATGGGGTTGGGGAAGGATGCGGCAACAGCGGTATCCACGGGCAGCAGCAGGTTCACGCCCTTGGCCTCAGCCTTAGCCATCATCTCCTTGCAGTACTCCAGCTTCTCGTTGTCAACCAGGGACTTGCCCACGCCGTAACCCTTGGCAGCCAGGAAGGTATAAGCCATACCGCCGCCGATGATCAGGGTGTCAACCTTCTCCAGCAGGTTGTTGATAACGTTCAGCTTGTCGGAAACCTTGGCGCCGCCCAGGATGGCGACGAAGGGACGCTCGGGGTTGGCCAGAGCCTTGCCCATGATGGCAACTTCCTTCTGGACCAGGTAGCCGCTGACGGCGGGCAGATGGTCAGCCACACCGGCGGTGGAAGAGTGAGCGCGGTGAGCGGTGCCGAAAGCGTCGTTGACGAAGATGTCAGCCAGGTCAGCCAGAGCCTTGCTCAGCTCGGGATCGTTCTTGGTCTCGCCCTTGATGTAACGGGTGTTCTCCAGCAGCATGACATCGCCGTTGCGCAGAGCGGCAGCCTTTGCCTTGGAATCCTCGCCGGCAACGTCGGAAGCCATGATGACTTCCTTGCCCAGCAGCTCGCTCAGGCGGTCAGCCACGACCTTCAGGCTCAGTTCGGGCTTCCACTCGCCCTTGGGCTTGCCCATGTGGGAGCACAGGATAACCTTGGCACCCTGCTCCACCAGGTACTTGATGGTGGGCATAGCGGCAACGATACGCTTATCGGAAGTGATCTTGCCGTTCTTGGTGGGGACGTTGAAATCGCAGCGGCACAGCACGCGCTTGCCAGCTACTTCGATATCCTCGATGGACTTCTTATTGTAGTTCATGATGATTCCTCCAAATTATCGGGTTTAACCCCGCATTTTTCCAAAATCCTGTAAAGCGGGAAAGGAAAGCTGCCGCAGAGCTTCGTATACGGTGATGGCCACCGCGTTGCTTAAGTTCAGGCTTCTGGCATCGGCACGCATGGGAATGCGGATACATTCGTCATAGTGCTGTTCCAGAAAATCCTCCGGGAGTCCCTTGGTCTCCTTGCCGAAGAAGAGGTAACACTCGTCGTGGAAAGTCGCCTCCACATAGCTCCGGGGAGCTTTGGTGGATAGGCACCACATCTCGCTTACCTGGTTCTTTGCAAAGAAATCCCCGAGATTCTCGTAATCCCGGACCTCCACCATATGCCAGTAATCCAGTCCCGCCCGGCGGACAGCCTTTTCAGAGATGTCAAAACCCAGGGGACGGATCAGGTGCAGGCGGCATCCGGTAGCAGCGCAGGTCCTGGCGATGTTGCCGCAGTTCTGGGGAATCTCAGGCTCCACCAGTACGATATTCAGCATCTCATCACCTCAAAACAAACTCGCTTCGGATAACGTTTCCATAATCCGCTCGTCTCCTATTGTATGCCAAACAGAACGTAAAATCAATCTAAAAAACCGCTGTTTTGGGACTTTTTTATAGTATTCACATAAAAAAAGGCCAACAGGGCAGAAATTTGTGAAAAATGTAACACCTTGCACAAAAATCGGAAAATTCCCGGTAAAGGCCGGAAATCTCCGGCCCATGCCATGGCCGCTTCTTGTTTTTCCGGGCAGACTATGGTATGATGACCACAATAAAGGAGTGAAAATTTATGATCGATTTTCGCCGTCTGACCCTGGCGCAGAAAGCTGAATATGAGCATATCCTGCTGTCCTGCCCGGAGCGGGGCTGTGAGTATTCTTTTGCCAATCTAAATCTGTGGGGACGGCAGCAGGCCGCATTTCTCCACGGCTGTGTGGCCTTTTTCTCCCACTTCCATGGCCGCACCGTCTACCCCTACCCCATCGGTCCCGGAGACCGGAAGGCCGTCATCGAAGCGATCCTGGCTGATGCCAGGGAGCGGGGTATCCCCTGCCGCATTACCGGCATGACCGATGCTGACCGGGCAGAGCTGGAGGGCTGGTTCCCGGAGAAATTCCACCTGCGCACCGACCGGAACGGCTTCGACTATGTCTATGCCATCGACGATCTGGCAGACCTGCGGGGCCGAAAATTCCAGAAAAAGCGGAACCATTTCAACCGCTTCCGGGCAACGCATCCCCATTACGAGGTCCGGGAGCTGAACCCCTGCAATATGCGCATGGCTCTGGGCATGGTGGATGACTGGTACCGTATCCGCATGAAAGCCGACCCCGACGGCGACTACCTTTTGGAAAATATCGCCATGGCCCGTGCTTTCCAAAATTATATGGGTCTGGGCATGGAGGGCATCCTGTTGCTGGACGAAGGCCGGGTGCTGGCGGTGACCATGGGTTCCCGGCTGTCAAACAATACCTTCGACATCCATTTTGAAAAGGCCCGGGAAGATGTGGACGGTGCCTACAATGCGGTGAACTGCGAATTTGCCCGGCATCTCCGGCTGAAGTATCCCGAAGTGCAGTACCTGAACCGGGAGGAAGATATGGGTCTGGAAGGCCTGCGCAAGGCCAAGCTGTCCTACAACCCCCACCACTTGGTGGAAAAGCACTGGGCCTACCTGGCGGAGGACCTCCATGAACATTGACCATCCCCACCCGGAGCAGCTTCCCGACCTGCGCCGCCTGTGGCAGCTGGCCTTTGGAGATTCGGAAGCTTTTCTTCACAGTTTTTTCTCCACTGCCTTTTCCCCAGACCGCTGCCGCTGCATCTCAGAAGCGGGACAGGTCCTTGCCGCCCTGTACTGGTTTGACTGCGTCTGCGATGGGGAAACTCTGGCCTACGTCTATGCCGTAGCCACCCACCCGGACCACCGGGGCCGCGGCCTGTGCCGGGCTTTGATGACAGATACCCACGCCCATCTCGCCGCCCAGGGCTATGCCGGAAGTCTGCTGGTCCCCCAGGAGGAGGGCCTGCGTATTCTCTACCGCGGCCTAGGTTATGAAGACTGCACCGCCATCTCTCAATTCGACTGCACCGCCGGAAACACCCCCCTCTCTCTCCGGGCCGTGAACCCCGAAGAATATGCCGCGCGCCGCCGGGAGTTTCTCCCTCCCCGCGCTGTGATCCAGGAGGGTGAAAACCTGGACTTCCTGAAAACCCAGGTTCAGTTCTATGCCGGCCCCGGCATCCTGTTGGCAGTAGCGAAAGAAGAGGACAGTCTGTTCTGCCCGGAGCTGCTGGGCGACCCCTCTGCTGCCCCCGGAATTTTGCACACATTGGGGGCCCTCCACGGCACCTTCCGCACCCCCGGAAGCACTGTTCCCTTCACCATGTACCGCCCCCTCACCGCCACCGCCCCTGTTCCCTCTCACTTCGCCTTTGCCTTTGACTAAAACATAGCCGCCTCTTTCAAAGAGACGGCTGTGTTTTTTATCTGTTCGGTATACCGGGAACAGTCTTATCAAGGGTTCGCATCATACCAGGACCATTGCGGTGATCCCGTTTACCGCACCATCAAAGACACGCTCGTTGAGAATATCCCATTTCCCCGCCAGTTCCGGAATTTGGACGCTGCTTTCCTTGGCGTGGAAAAGAAGCGTTATGGTTTGGCCATTCAGCCTGCGGTTTATGCAGATCAAGCCATCCCCATCTCTCGCTTCCTGAGACACGACCTGGCC
>JAXJVC010000292.1:0-10457 GCA_036308745.1 Oscillospiraceae bacterium
GCCCTCCCCTTTGGGGAAGGTGGCACGGCGCAGCCGTGACGGAAGAAGTGTTACCGCAGTACGTTTTCGCCGCAAGGCAAAGGAAAACAAAACATTGTACCGCACCTCTCCCGCCCCCCCCTACGGGGGCACCCTCCCCATAGGGGAGGGCTTGCGGCTGCGCCGCGAAACGATAATCTATCTTACCACAACCCTCCAAAGAAAACAAGCCGCCCCGGGTGGGGCGGCTTGAATCATAAGAAAAACTTAAACTTATTTAGCCTTGGTCCGGATCTCCTCGGCGCACTTTGCCAGGAAGTCGGCCATGGACATGGCGCCCAGGTCCTCGCCGGTACGGGTACGGACGGAAACGGTGCCGTTTTCCATATCCCGGTCGCCGACAACCAGCATATAGGGGATCTTCTGCATCTGGGCTTCGCGGATCTTGTAGCCCAGCTTCTCACTGCGGCAGTCCACCTCGGAGCGGATGTCGGCATCCAGCAGCTGCTGGTTGAGGCTCTTGGCGTATTCGTGGGCCCGGTCGGTGACGGGCAGGACCTTCACCTGAACAGGAGACAGCCAAAGGGGGAAGGCACCGGCGAAGTGCTCGGTGATGACACCGATGAACCGCTCAATGGAGCCCAGGACAACCCGGTGGATCATGACGGGGCGGTGCTTCAGGCCGTCCTCGCCAACATACTCCAGCTCGAACCGCTCGGGCAGCTGCATATCCAGCTGGATGGTGCCACACTGCCAGGTACGGCCCAGGGAGTCAGCCAGATGGAAGTCCAGCTTGGGGCCATAGAAGGCGCCGTCACCCTCGTTGATGATATAGCTCTTGCCCATCTCTTCCACGGCGGCCTTCAGGGTCTCAGTGGCGAAATCCCAGTCCTTTTCGTCACCCATGTGGTCCTCGGGCATGGTGGAAACTTCGATCTGGTAGCTCAGGCCGAAGACGGAGTACACTTCGTCAAACAGCTTGACCACGTTCTTGATCTCGTCCTTCATCTGATCCCAGGTCATAAAGATGTGGGCATCGTCCTGGGTGAAGCAGCGGACGCGGAACAGGCCGTGGAGGGCACCGGACAGCTCATGGCGGTGGACCAGGCCCAGTTCGCCTACACGCAGGGGCAGATCACGGTAGGAGTGGGGCTCGGAGGCATAGACCAGCATGCCGCCGGGGCAGTTCATGGGCTTGATGGCGAAATCCACATCGTCGATGACGGTGGTGTACATATTGTTCTTATAGTGTCCCCAGTGACCGGAACGCTCCCAGAGCTGGCGGTTCATCATCATGGGGGTGGAGACTTCCACATAGCCGTAGCGCTTGTGGACCTGACGCCAGTAGTCGATCAGGGTGTTGCGCAGGACCATGCCCTTGGGCAGGAAGAAGGGGAAGCCGGGGCCTTCGTCCCGGAGCATGAACAGACCCAGCTCCTTGCCCAGCTTCCGGTGGTCACGCTTCTTGGCCTCTTCGATGCGCTGCAGGTACTGCTCCAGTTCGTCCTTGCTGGGGAAGCCTACGCCGTAGATACGCTGGAGCATCTTCCGGTTGGAGTCGCCGCGCCAGTAAGCGCCGCAGGAGGTGGTCAGCTTGAAGCCGTTGTGCTTGACACGGCCGGTGTGGTCCAGGTGAGGACCGGCGCACAGATCGGTGAACTCGCCCTGGGTGTAGAAGGAGATGACGGCATCCTCGGGCAGATCGTTGATCAGCTCCACCTTATAAGGCTCGTTCTTCTCCTCCATGTAGGCAATGGCCTCGGCCCGGGGCTTCTCACTGCGCTCCAGACGGATACGCTCCTTGCAGATCTTCTTCATCTCGGCTTCAATTTTGGTCAGATGCTCGGGGCCGAAGGTGAAGGGTGCGTCAAAGTCGTAGTACCAGCCCTCGTCGATGGCGGGGCCGATGGCCAGCTGCACTTCGGGCCACAGACGCTTCACGGCCTGGGCCATAATGTGGGAGCAGGTGTGCCAGTAGGTCTTGCGGTATTCGGGGTTTTCAAAGGTGTACAGATTTTCTTCGGACATAATATTCCCTCCTTGATATTTGGGGAAAGGTATAAAAAATACCCGCCCCTGAAAGATCAGGGGTGGGATACAAATGTATTCCACGGTTCCACCCTGGTTGCTTTGCCCTGCAAAGCCACTCATTGACGCAGTAACGGGCGCACCCGGTATGGCATTTCCGCACATACAGCTCGGAAGTGGTATTGGTCAGGGCAGGGGTGCAGAAGCCTCGCAGCAAAATGGCTTCCTCTCTGGGCATCTTTCGGTGACCACGTGTCTTCGTCACAGCTTTTCTAGTGGCAATGTAGCATATTTTTTTGAAAATGTCAATCCCTGCAGGAAAAACCGGATAAAAAATAACGGATTTGGTTTCCATAACCACAGCGGGGCAGAAAGTTACAAATGGTAACATAATTCGACGACTTATGTTAACAAGTGTTACACTTTACCACAAGATGTCGTAAAAATTTCAAAAATACGACCCATATCTAGCGAATGAGTTTACATAATTATACGAATAAATAATGCTAAAAAGTTGTCGAAATATGGTAAAAATAAAGAAAAGCTTGACTTTTACGGATGAAATGATATAATATCCACATAAAATCCTGCATGAATACAGAATGTAACCGTTTGATACAAATGATGTTTTGCAGGAAAACCGCCGCGGCGATCCAAACAGGGAGGTTCTTTCATGCGTCATGCAAAGCGTCGTGCCACAAAGAGAAATCATTTCTTTCTGCGCCTGTCGGCGATTCTTCTGCCGGTGATCCTGGTTGTAGTGGGCCTGTCTCAGACAGCCTTCGCAAAAACCTACGTTATCACCGATGGTGACCGGGTGGTCACCTATACCACCTTTGCCACCGACCCTACCGAGATTCTGGGACAGGCGGGAATGGACTTGCAGGAGGATGACACCTATGTCACCACCGGTGCCACCGGCATTACCATCCGCCGGGCTCAGACTGTATATATCTGCTATCATGGGGAGTGGATGGAGGTATCCACCCCTGGGGAGACGGCGGGAGAGCTGTTGGCCCGGATGAATCTGGATGTGGATGGAGAGGATGTGCTGTCCCACAGCCTGGAGACACCCACCTTTGACGGCATGGAGCTGCGGGTGGACCGGGTGGTCTGCCAGCAGGAGACCTATACGTCCACCCTGGAACATGAGACCACCTACTGCACCGATGCCACCATTCCTGAAGGACACCGGGAGGTGTTGACTCAGGGCCGGGACGGAGAACTGCGCTGCACCGCTAATGTGACCTACATCAACGGCGTTGAAACAGAGCGGGAGGTGCTGAGCCAGGATGTGACCATTGCCCCGGTGACGGAGATCGTTGCCCAGGGCACCGGAACCGTGGCGGAAACGGCGGTGGACCCCGAAGCTATGCCCATCATCGGCGACGGATACATAACCCTTCCCACCGGCGAGGTGCTGACCTATACGGACACGGCTACCGTTCGGGCTACGGCCTACACGCACACCGACGCGGGCTGCGACCTGATCACAGCCACCGGTTCCACGGTCCATGTGGGCACCGTGGCGGTGGACCCCCGGTACATCCCCTACGGCACCCGGATGTTCATCGTGGCCAACGATGGCAGCTACATTTACGGCATTTCTGAAGCGGAGGACTGCGGCGGCGCCATCAAGGGGGACCGGGTGGATCTGTACTTTCCTACCTATGCCGAGTGTATGGCCTTCGGCTGGCGGACCTGCACCATTTATTTCCTTGGATAAGCTTTGCCCGGGGCGGAAAATCCGCTCCGGGTTTTTCAAATCCTTAAATTCCGCAAAACCTGTTGCGATATCTCCGGTTTTGCTGTATACTAAAAGAGTCTATGACAAAAAATCGCGAAAGACTGGCGGTAAGGATTGTTATGAGCAAAAAACGCACGAATATCCCTCTGATGCCCATTGCCATCGTACTGGTGGCGATCCTGGTATTTGCGGTGATCGGCGCTGTTTCCAGCGCGTTTGAAAAGAAAGAGGAAGTGGAGGATGTCACTGCCGCAGGTATTGCCTACCTGGAAGCACGGGAGAAGAAGGATCCCGGCAGCGTTATGCAGGCACGGCAGGATATCTACCAGGCTAAGATCAATGCCCAGCGGACCCAGCTGATCAATCAGCTTACCAACGGCACCATGGATCCCTTCTCCTTGTTCAAGGATTATGTGCTGATGGGCGACTCCCGGGCGGTGGGCTTCTGGTATCGGGATTTCCTGGAAAAGAGCCGGGTCCTGGCAGACGGCGGCCATACTATCCGGAACCTGAAGGAGCAGATCGATACCCTGGTGGAAAAAGACCCCAGCCTGATCTTCCTGTGTTACGGCCTGAATGACACCAGCATCGGCTACTGGGGCTCTGCTCAGGAGTATGTCACCGAGTATATGCAGACGGTGAAGGAGATCCGGGATAAACTGCCCAATGCCACCATCGTGGTCAGCTCCATCCTGCCTGCCAAGGATCCTGCTTTTGAAAAGTCTGCCAAGTGGCGCAATATCCCCGAGTGGAGCGCCGCACTGGAAAAGGCCTGCAAGGACAACGGTATCCTTTTTGCCAACTGTGACCAGCTGGCTGTGGACCATCCCAACCTGTGGGACCCGGACGGTATTCATTTCCGGAAGGAGTTCTATCCTTATTGGGCCAGCTGTCTGGCGGCCACACTGCTGATGGAGGGCGTGGAATGAATCTGAAATCTTCTGTTTATGAAATCGCCCGCTGGGTGGTGGTTCTGGTGGCGGTGATCTCCCTGCTGTTCCTGTTTGGCGGCAATACCGTCAGCGACGCTGACCCTGTGGAGGTGGCGGCGGCTGTGACCCAGACCATCGACATGACCAACATGGTAGAGGGTGACAACAAGATGGTCAAGCGCTTTTACGGCCTGGACCCTTCCGCCTATGAAGCCTGCATTTTGTACTACCCCACCACCAACATGATGGCGGAGGAGCTGCTGATTGTGAAGCTTAGCGATATGGGCCAGCAGGAGACTGTCCGGGCGGCTGTGGAAGCGCGCATCGCTACCCAGAAAAACACCTTTGAAGGCTACGGCGTGGAGCAGTTCGAGATGCTCAGCTCCAATGCCGTGGTGGAGGTCCGGGACAATTATGTCCTGTTCGTGGTGAATCCCGCTTCTGCCGACGCCCTCAAGGCGTTCCTGGTCGCGATCTAAGGAGGGCTTACGATGGCATTTAATGATCTGAGCTTTCTGTTCATCTTCTTCCCGGCGATCCTGCTGCTGCACAAGCTGATCCCCGGAATGCTGGGCAAGAACATCGTACTGCTGATCGGCAGCATCGTTTTCTTTGCCTGGGGGACCCCGGAATATGTATTCCTGATGATCCTGATCATCCTCTTCAACTACCTCTCCGGCCTGCAGATGGCGGCACAGAAGGAGGAAGAGAATGACGCAGGGGTCAAACGGACCCTGATCACCAGCGTGGTGGTGAACCTGCTGCTGTTGGGATTTTTCAAGTACTGGGGCTTCCTGCTGGAGAATGTGAATGCCCTGCTGCGGACTTCCATCCCTGTGCGGGACCTGCCCATGCCCATCGGCGTGTCCTTCTTTACCTTCTCCATTTTGTCCTACCTCTTCGATGTCTACCGGGACAAGGCTCCCGCGGCGAAGAATCTGCTGCAGTTTTCTCTGTTTGTCACCTTCTTCCCCAAGCTGGTTTCCGGCCCCATCGTGCAATATGCGGCCATGGAGGCCCAGATCCGGGAGCGGAAGCCCTCTCAGGTGAAGTTTGGCAAGGGCACCCGGCTGTTCCTGATCGGCCTTAGCAAGAAGGTGCTGCTGTCCAACACTCTGGGTACTACCTTCTATGCGGTGACGGCCCTGCCCTCTGACGGGGTCAGCGTGGCAACGGCCTGGCTGGGCGCTGTGTCCTATACCCTGATGCTGTACTTCGACTTCAGCGGCTATTCCGACATGGCCATTGGACTTGCCAATATGTTTGGCTTCGAGTTCGACCGGAACTTTGACTATCCCTACATCTCCGCATCCATCACCGAATTCTGGCGCCGCTGGCACGTTTCCCTGGGCGCCTGGTTCCGGGATTATGTGTACATCCCCTTGGGCGGCAGCCGGGTCAGCACCGGAAAGATCGTCCGCAACCTGCTGATTGTATGGGCCCTTACCGGCGTGTGGCACGGCGCAAGCTGGAACTACATCGCATGGGGATTGTACTACGGCGGACTGCTGCTTCTGGAGAAGTTTGTCTTTAAGAACGTTCTGGAAGTGATCCCCACCTTTATCAAGCGGATCCTTACCTTGATCCTGGTGCTGATCGGCTGGGTGTTCTTCTTCTCTCCCTCCCTGGGCAGCGCGTTTATGTGGCTGGGCCGGATGTTCGGTATCGGCGCAGCAGGCTTTGTGGACGGTACTGCAAGGTATTACTTCGGCAGCAGCTGGATCATTCTGCTGGTGGGTGCGCTCAGCGCTATCCCTCTGGGTGCCAAGAAGGGCAACGACCTGCTCCGGGGTACCAGCAAGATCCCGGTGTACCTGTCCATCGTGTGGTTCGCGGTGCTGCTGATCCTGTGCATTGCGGGCATGATGTCCAGCACCTATTCTTCTTTCCTGTATTTCCAGTTCTGATAGGAGGCCGCAGTTATGGAACAAAATCAAATACCCCGGCGCAATCCCAAACGGCGCACCCCCTTTCAGCGGAACCGTCGCCAGCAGGGCCAGTGGCTCAGCTATCTGCTCATCGGCTGCGTTGTGCTGTTTTTGGTGCTGAGCCTGCTAGTGCCGGATAAGGAATTTTCTGAATCCGAAAACCGCAGCCTTGCCCAGCGCCCCAAGCTGTCTTCCATCATGGAAGGCACCTTTCTCAGCGACCTTGGCGACTACTTTGCCGACCAGTTCCCAGCCCGGGATATGTGGATGTCCCTGAACCTGGGGGTCAACAAGCTGCTGGGCCAGAAGGAAGCCAGCGGCGTGTACCTGTGCGAGGATGACTACCTGATCCAGGTGCCCTCCGCGCCTAACCAGACGCAGCTGGACCGGAATCTGGCGGCGGTGAATGCCTTTGCCCAGAACCATCCCGAACTGAAAACGGTGATGGCGGTGGTGCCTAACGCGGTGACCATCCATGCCGACAAGCTCCCGGAAAATGCTCCCGCCCGGGACCAGGGTGCGGACCTGGTGTATATCCGGGGTAAGCTTACGGACACGGATTTCGTGGACGTGACCAAGACCCTCCAGTCCCACAGCGAGGAATACCTGTTCTACAAGACAGACCACCACTGGACCAGTCTGGGTGCGGCCTATGCCTTTAAGGATATTGCCGCCGCCATGGGCATCCAGGCTCCGGAACTGACAGAGTACACGGTGTATCCTGTCTCCACCACCTTTGAGGGCACCCTGTCCTCCAAAAGCGGCAGCCACAGTGCGCGGGACACGGTGGATATCTATGTACCCGATTCCAATATCGATTATTATGTGACCTACGCCGACAGCGGTGAGGACATCAGCTCCCTGTACCGCCGGGAGGCGCTGGGGGGCAAGGACCACTACACCGTGTTCTTCGGCGGCAACTATTCCCGGGTGGACATCACCACCACCGCCAACACGGGAAGGTGCCTGCTGCTGTTTAAGGATTCCTATGCCAACTGCATGGTCCAGTTCCTGTACCCCTATTTCGACCATATCACCATGATCGATCCCCGGTACTACTATGACAACGTGGAACTGGCAATCCGCAGCGAGGCCATCACCGATGTGCTGTACCTGTACAACGCGGACACCTTCCTGGGAGATACCTCCCTGGCGGATGTGCTGGCAGGCTAAGGAAGCAAATTAGGAATTAGGAGTTAGGAATGAGGAATGTCTCAAACCTCAAATTCCTAACTCCTTACGCCTCATTCCTCACTTTTTGGAGGTAACTATGGTAAACGTATGTGACATCAATGTGATGAAGCCCCTGCTTGCGGAGCACGGCTTCCATTTTTCCAAGGCCAAGGGCCAGAATTTTCTCATCGCTCCCTGGGTGCCGGAATCCATCGCGGTGAAGTCTGGGGTGGATGAGACTGTAGGCGTGCTGGAAATCGGCCCCGGCATCGGCCCTCTGACCCAGCAGCTGTGCCTGCGGGCGAAGAAGGTCTGCGCCGTGGAACTGGATGAGCGCTTAGAGCCCATCCTGAACCTGACGGTGGGGGAATTTGACAATCTGGAGATTATCTGGAACGATGTTCTGAAGCTGGACCTGCCTGCCCTGGTGGCGGGGGAATTCGAGGGTCTGCGGCCCATGGCCTGCGCCAACCTGCCCTATTATATTACGTCCCCCATTCTTACGGCTCTTCTGGAGGCGGAGTGCTTTGAGGCGGTGACGGTGATGGTCCAGAAGGAAGTGGCCCAGCGGATCGCCGCAAAGCCCGGAACGGCGGACTACAGCGCTTTCACCGTGTTCTGCCAGTATTACGCCGAGCCGGAGCTGCTCTTTGACGTGCCTGCCCACTGCTTCCTGCCCCAGCCCAAGGTGACCTCTGCGGTGATTACCCTGCGGACCCGGAAGGAAAAGCCCTGGGACATTCTGGACGAGGACATTTTCTTCCGGCTGGTTCGAGCCAGCTTCGCCATGCGGCGGAAAAAGCTCTCCAACGGCCTGGCCTCCGGTTTCCCGGAACTTGGCAAGACCGGTGCGGCAGAGGTCATTTCTGCGGCGGGATTCGATCCCAACATCCGGGGCGAGACCTTGTCCATTGCCGAGTTTGCCCGAATCGCCAACGAGATTGCAAAGCGGAGGAGTAACCGTGATTGAGTTTTTGTTCCTGGACCTGGATGACACCATCCTGGATTTTCACAAGGCGGAGCGGATCGCCCTCAGTAAGACAATCCGGGACTTCGGCGTGGAGCCTACAGAGAAAGTTCTCCACCGCTACCACCTTATCAACAAGTGGCACTGGGAGCAGCTGGAACTGGGCAAGCTGACCCGGGCCGAGGTGCTGGAGAACCGGTTCAAGGTGTTGTTTCAGGAATTGGGCCGGGAGGTGGATGCCACTGCCTGCGCCCGTGCCTATGAGCGAAATCTCTCCGTGGGCCATTATTTCCTCCCCGGCGCAGAGGAGGCGGTGGAAGCCTTAAGCAAAAAATACCGGCTGTTTCTTGCCAGCAACGGCACGGCATCGGTCCAGAAGGGTCGCATGACCAGCGCTAACCTGTACCGCTTCTTTGAAAAAGTTTTTGTTTCTCAGGAAATTGGCTACAATAAGCCCTCCGAGGCCTATTTTGATACCTGCTTTGCCCAGATTCCCGGCTTCGACCGGGCAAAGGCTATCATGGTGGGCGACAGCCTTTCGTCGGACATCAAGGGCGGCATCAACGCGGGGATCGCCACCGTTTGGGTCAACCCGGAACATAAGGATTGCGGAAACGTGAAGCCCGATTATGAAATCGAATCTCTCAGTCAGCTGGAAGCACTGCTGGAGACACTGTAAGAATTAGGAATGAGGAGTTAGGAATTAGGAATGTATCCGTTTGACGGAAGCATGCCGAATTTCTAACTCCTCATTATCTACAAAACAACTGGGATCTCTTTTCGAATTGTCATGGTATTCTCTGTGACTGTGCAGTCCATGGCAATGACATTCACGCCTGCCGCGGCGGCTTCCCGGAGGGCTTTGCCGAAATCGGGATCGGTGGCATCGTTGGGGTGAAGGTATTGTACGTCGGACATCTGGATGACAAACAGCACGTAGCCGCCGTAGCCTTTCTGCACCGCTTTTTCCAGCCCCCGCAGGTGCTTGGCACCCCGCTGGGTGGGGGCATCGGGGAAGGCGCAGATGCCCTCATTTTCCAGGGTTACTCCTTTGACCTCCAGAAAGCACTGCTTTCCGTCTTTGGTAAAGGAAAAGTCAAAGCGGGAGTCCCCATGGACGGTCTCTGCCCGTAGATCCTCGATGGACCCCAGACCGCCGGAGCGGAGCCATTCCTTTGCGGCAGTGTTAGGGGCCTGAGAATCCATGTTGATTAGCCGGGGACCCTTGCGGACGGTGATAAGGTCGTATTTGGTTTTGCGACTGGGGTTGCCGGACTGCTGGCACCACACCTGGGCCCCGGGGGGAAGCAGTTCCCGACACCGGCCGGTGTTTTTGACATGGACCACTTCCGCTTGACCATCAATTTCCACATGGGCAATAAAACGGTTGGGCCGTGAGAGGAAGATGCCGGGGACCATATTGGCGTACTGCATGGGATCGCCACCTTTCTGGGATTAGGATAGCAGATTTTTTGTAGAAAGCAAGGGGAAAGTTCTTGGAAAAAAGTGTTGACTTTCCTGGAAAATATGATATAATGTTTTCTGTTCAAACGGAGGCATAGCTCAGCTGGTTAGAGCGCATGCTTCACACGCATGAGGTCACAGGTTCGAGTCCTGTTGTCTCCACCAAGAGGATTTGTGTAACGGTAGCACACCGGACTCTGACTCCGTTTGCGGGGGTTCGAATCCCTCATCCTCTGCCA
>JAXJVC010000293.1:0-2391 GCA_036308745.1 Oscillospiraceae bacterium
CACCATGCCCTATGACGAAGCATACTGCACCAACATTCTAACCACTGTTTTTATTGGCACCATTACCGCAATGAAAGGAAGTTCTCAATGAAAAAACTGTACCAAAAAGACGAAACCTGGTTCGCGGTCCTCTGGATCGTACTCTACGTTGTCCTCTTTCAGAACGCGGACAACATCTCCAACAGTATTGCGTTCCCCAAGCTGATCACTGCCCCGGTGGGCCTGATTCTGTCCGCCGTCCTCTACGGCTTTATCCGCAAAAACGGCCTTACCACCTACTATGGCCTGTGTTCCTTTAAGGGCGATAAAAAGGCTTACCTGTACTTCCTCCCCCTGGTGATCCTCTGCTCCACCAACCTGTGGCGCGGCGTGACCATGAATTATACCATCATCTCCTCCATCCTCCACGTTGTCAGTATGTGCTGTGTGGGTTTCCTGGAGGAAGTAATCTTCCGTGGACTGCTGTTTAACGGTATGCGCAAGGAGAACGAGAAGACTGCCATCGTTGTTTCCTCCCTGACCTTCGGCATCGGCCACATCGTCAACCTCCTGAGCGGTGCGGAATTGCTTTCCACTTTGCTGCAGGTCGGCTACGCCACCGCCATCGGCTTCCTGTTTACGGTGATGTTCCTCAAGTCCGGCAGCCTGATCCCCTGCATCGTTGCCCATGCCGTTATCAATTCCCTCAGTGCCTTTGCCCGGGAGGGAACGGAACTGTTCAACACCGTCACTGCCATTGTGATCATGGTCATCGCAACGCTTTATGCCATTCACATTTGGAAAACAGTCCCCACCCAGGAGAAAACCACCCCCTCTGTGTGACAACATCACAGTATTTTCCTTTCCTTTTTGATATGCTGATACCATAGAAAGGAAAGGAGCGCAGACCTATGAAAAATCCAAAGGAATTGACCTACACCCGGGGCAAAAACGCCGCCCTGGATACCCAATTTGAAAACGCCGTTCCCTATGGAAAAGTAAAGCTGGCACCGGACCACATCTTCTGGAAATCGGGCCTGCGCTGGTATGCTGTCCCCCTGTCCCGGGTGTGCCGGGCCTACCGCCAGGTAGAATATGTGATTGGCAGACTCTGCTGCGGCGGCTCCAACTTTGATATCCAGCGGCTGGTATTGGTTCTGGATGACGAAACCTCTCTGGAGCTGGTCATCGGTGACAACCAAATTGGCGATCAGATGAAGCGCCAGGCAGAAGCCCTGTTCCTCACCCTGCAGAATGCCCATCCCCACATCCGGTACGAAAAAGCATAATCACATACCCACATAGGGCGGAGCCGCAGCTCCGCCCTATGTGCTTTTGCATAAAAATCATATATCCGTTCTGGGAAATTTCACCATACGCCTTGACAACGCCTGGAATATATGTATAATGAATACAACATCACTTTAGTGTAGTAAAGTAACTATACAAGGAGAACCCCTTATGGAAGCAGATATCCTGAAGCGGGAGGAAAAAGCTGTTTTTGCCCTTCGGTCTCTGTACCGCAGCTACGGCTACGCTCCCTATAAAATGAGCAAATTCGAGGAATATGAGTATTACATCCGAAACAAGGATTTTCTGGTCAGTGACCGATTCATCACCTTCAACGACACCAACGGCAAGCTGCTTGCCCTGAAACCGGACGTGACCCTGTCCATCATCAAAAACTGCGAGGACACCCCCGGCTGCAAGCAGAAGGTCTATTATAATGAAAACATCTACCGGATCTCCGAAAACACCCATCAGTACAAGGAAATCATGCAGGCAGGTCTGGAGTGCATCGGCGACATCGACCTGTACGATGTCTACGAAGCCCTTTTCCTGGCAGCCCAGAGTCTGGCGCTGATCCACGAGGATTTTGTATTACAAATCTCTCATTTGGGCATCCTGTCCGCGGTGCTGGACGCGGTCTGCCCGGACCCCAAATTCCAGCAAGCCGCCACCGGCTTTATCGCCGGAAAAAATGCCCACGACCTGCTGCGGCTATGCAAAGCCTGGGACGTATCGGAAGAAAACGCCCAGCTTCTCACCCAGTTCATTTCTGTCTACGGCCCCCGGGACCGGGTCCTGGCCCAGCTGGAGGCAGTATGCGGCAGCGTCGCCCGGGAGGCTCTGGAGGAGCTGAAGCAGCTTTCCGCCCTTCTTGACCGCTCCCCCCACAGTGAACAAATTCTCTTCGACTTCTCCGTGGTCAACGACATGAACTACTACAACGGCATCGTCTTCCGGGGTTTCCTCAGCGGCATCTGTGACGGCATCCTGTCCGGCGGACAGTACGACAAGCTGATGCAGAAAATGGATCGCAGAGCCGGTGCCATCGGCTTTGCCCTGTACCTGGACCTGCTGGAGCAGCTCCCCGCCCCCAAAAAGGGCTATGATGTGGATGTTCTGCTG
>JAXJVC010000294.1:0-3138 GCA_036308745.1 Oscillospiraceae bacterium
CTTCTGGGCTACATACTTGCCGCTGCTGCCGCCTTTGGAGGAGTTGTCTTCGGCGTAAAGATCATGCGTAATCTTGCCGCAAATTCCGGCTTTGCTGCCTTTGCCTACTATTGCTGGGGCGGCGCATTGTTTACTTTTATTTTGAATCTCATGGCATAAAGGAGGTATCGTATGGCGCAGAAGAATACTCCCAGCCGGGCCGAAAAAGCGGTCTCGGATGCGAAGAAAAAAACTGCAGCACCCCAATCTAACGGGAAATCTTCCGCTAAAAAACCTGCTGCCAATGCAAAAAAGGGGACCAGTCCCAAGAAAGCCCCTGCAGTGAAAACAGAGTATGAGCGATCGGTCCCTTCAGGGATATGGGTATCTGTGATCAGCATCGCCTTATTTATCCTGTTTGTCGTCATCAGCATCAAGCCTGAGGGCGCACTGCTGAAACTGATCCAGTCACTTGTTTTGGGCCTGATCGGTCAGGCTGGATTCTATTTTTCCATCCCCATGCTGCTGTATCTGTTCGTGATCAACACATTCAGCCGCAAAACGGCTGTAACCATGCGAAGCATCTGTGTGATCCTGTTTGTTTTCTCATGCAGCTGTATTCATCATTTGGCTGTGCAGACGCAGGGTATGGCTTCCGGCTTTGCTTTGCTGGCTGACCTGTACGCAGGCGGTGTGGAAGGTATCACCGGCGGTGTCCTCTGCGGCGGTGCGGCCATGCTGGTTCGCTGGGCCTGCGGAACCCCCATCTCCTATCTGCTGTTTGGCATTACAGCCGTACTGACGCTGCTGGGTGCAATGCAGATCACCATTCCCAGTATTGTCCGGGCCATTGCCAACCGCCCCCGGGAAGACTGGGAGGAAGAAGAAGAGTACATAGAGCCTGCCGCTATTGTTGTCAATCACATTGCCAACAAGCAAATCGAGCATAAACGCCAGCGCCGTCAGCGTCTGGAGCGACCTCATGAACAGGAAGCGCTGCCTGAGGGGCTTCCTCAGTCCAATATGCAGCGCTCCATGGCGCAGAAGCAGGCGACTCCCAAACCTGCAAAGCAGCCCGTCCAGCAGCTTCCTCCCCGGCAGGAGGAACCGCAGGAATCCATCGGTGGCACACCTACAAACGCCGCCGGGGTCATGAGCACCATTGATCTGGATATCGGTGCACCTGTGGCCGCGGCTGGTGAGTATGCGCTGAATCGAGAGAGGGAAGCTTTCCCTGTGAAGAGCGTTCCTGCTCCTGCTACGGAGATCGTGGAGGAGATTCCCAGAACCATGCCCCAGCTGGATCTGGATGTAGCGCCGCCGTCCTTCGTCATGGCAAAGCAGGAACCTGCACCTAAAGCACCGACTCCCAAGCCCGCCCCGAAAGCATCTGCACCGGAAGTAAAGTCCGGGAAGGTAAGCGCCAAAGATGCGGCAGAATCTGCCCAGCAGGTGGCCCAGGAGATCGCCCAAGCTCAGGAAGCCGAGAAACCTATGTACTGTTTCCCGCCCATCGATCTGTTAAAGCGTCCTGCAAGAGCAGGCGCAGATGGAACGGATGAAATGCGGGAAAACTCCCGGCGTCTCAATGAGACACTGGCCAGCTTCAAGATCGATGCCCATATCATCAACGTCACCCGTGGCCCCAGTGTCACCCGGTATGAAGTGGAGTTGGATAAGGGTGTTCGTTTGAACAAGCTCACCGGCTGTGCAGACGATATCGCTCTTAGCCTGGGTGCTTCCGGTGTCCGTATCGCCGCAGTTCCCGGAAAGATTTCTGTTGTGGGCATTGAAGTACCTAACCGTGCCGTTACCACCGTTTCTCTGCGGGAAGTCATTGATTCCAATGAATTTACCAACGCAAAGGCAAGATCTTCCTTTGCTGTAGGCAAGAGCATTGAAGGCAACTGCATCGTAGGCAACATCGCCAAAATGCCCCATATGCTGATCGCCGGTACCACCGGCTCCGGTAAGTCTGTGTGTATGAACTCCATCATTATCAGCTTACTGTACAAAGCAAGTCCTGAGGATGTGAAGCTCATCATGGTAGACCCCAAGATGGTGGAGCTTGGCATTTACAATGGCATTCCTCATCTGCTGATCCCCGTGGTCACTGACCCCAAAAAGGCCGCAGGCAGTTTGCAGTGGGCTGTTACGGAAATGATGCGCCGATATAAGCTCATGTCCGATGCAGGTGTCCGGGATCTGGAGTCCTACAACAGCATCGTCACCGCGGAGGAAGACGGCAAGAAACTTCCCCAGGTGGTCGTCATCATCGACGAGCTGGCTGATCTGATGATGGTTGCCGCCAAGGAGGTGGAGGACTCCATCTGCCGCATTGCCCAGATGGGCCGTGCTTCCGGTATGCATCTGATCATCGCCACCCAGCGTCCGTCCGCGGATGTAATCACCGGACTGATGAAGGCCAATATCCCTTCCAGAATCGCTTTCTCCGTGGCTTCCGCTATGGAATCCCGTATCATTTTGGATACCATGGGTGCCGAAAAGCTGGGAGGTAAGGGCGACATGTTGTACGCGCCCATCGGCAGCGGCAAACCCCTGCGTGTTCAGGGCTGCTTTGTCACGGATGGTGAAGTTGAAGCTGTTGCAAGCTATGTTAAAGAAAATTATGTGGCTGATTATAACCAGGAAGTCCTGAAGGAAATTGAAAAGCAGGCACAGCAGACAGGCAAGAAGCCTTCCTCCGTGGCCGATCCGGAACCCAATGAGGAAGAACTGGATGGCGACGAAATGCTCCCTGCTGCCGTGGATGTGATCCTGGAGACCGGGCAGGCTTCCGTATCCATGCTCCAGCGTCGGTTGAAGCTGGGCTATGCCCGGGCAGCCAGAATTGTGGACGAAATGGAAGAAAAAGGGTTTGTGGGACCCTTCCAGGGCAGCAAGCCCCGCACCATCCTCATTACTAAGGAAAAATGGCAGGCTATGAAAGGCGGCAACGAACAGCTGGCTTTTGATGACCTGGAGGATGATTTTGGCCCCGTACCCGACGAACTGGATTGATCAAAAAAGAGACAGACTCAAATGAGCCTGTCTCTTTTTCATTACAGCAGTTTACTGCATTGATCCAGTATGGCATTTGCCGCCTGTTCCTTGGTCAACATAGGCAGTTCGATGGTCTCCTCTTTGGTGATCATGGTA
>JAXJVC010000295.1:0-2736 GCA_036308745.1 Oscillospiraceae bacterium
AGGACGGCCAGATCATCATCGTGGACGAGTTCACCGGCCGTCTGATGTATGGCCGCCGGTATAACGAGGGCCTCCACCAGGCCATCGAGGCCAAGGAAGGCGTCCAGGTGGCAGGGGAAAGCAAGACCCTGGCTACCATCACCTTCCAGAACTTCTTCCGGCTTTATAACAAGCTCTCCGGCATGACCGGCACCGCCCTGACGGAAGAAGCGGAATTTGAGGGCATCTACAGACTGGACGTGGTGGAGATCCCCACCAACCGGCCTGTTGCCCGTGTAGACCAGACGGATATCGTGTATAAGACGGAAATGGGCAAGTTCCGGGCCATCATCGCCCAGGTCAAGGAATGCCATGCCAAGGGCCAGCCTGTGCTGGTAGGCACCATTTCCATTGAAAAGAGTGAGATCCTTAGTAAGCTCCTGAAGCGGGAGGGCATCCCCCACAACGTGCTGAACGCCAAGTACCATGAGCAGGAGGCCCAGATCGTGGCCCAGGCCGGTAAGTTCGGTGCGGTGACCATCGCCACCAACATGGCAGGCCGTGGTACCGACATCATGCTGGGCGGCAACGCGGAGTTCCTGGCAAAGTCCGAACTGCGCAAGACTGACCTGCCCGAGGAACTGCTGGCGGAGTGCGATTCCTATGCCGAAACCTCCGATCCCGAGATCCTGGCGGTCCGGGCAAAGTACAAGGAACTGCTGAAAAAGCACAAGGCATCCATTGCTGACGAGGCGGAAAAGGTCCGTAAGGCCGGCGGCCTGTACATCATCGGTACCGAGCGCCACGAGTCCCGCCGAATCGACAACCAGCTCCGGGGCCGAAGCGGCCGTCAGGGCGACCCCGGTGAGAGCCGGTTCTACCTGAGCCTGCAGGATGACCTGATGCGCCTGTTCTCCACAGACCGGGTCATGGGCATGATGGACACCCTGGGCCTGGATGAGGACACCCCCATCGATGCCAAGATCCTCTCCGGTGCGGTGGAAAATGCTCAGAAAAATGTGGAATCCCGGAACTTCCGGGCCAGAAAGAACGTTCTGGAATACGATAACGTTATGAATACCCAGCGTGAGGTCATCTACGCCCAGCGGCAGAAGGTGCTGGACGGCGAGGACCTGCGGGAGAATATGATGCAGATGCTCCGCTCCTTGGTGGATTCTACCGTCACCACCGCCCTCAGCGAGAACGGCGGTGTGGCGGACGAGGCTGGGCTTGCCCGGCTGGCCTCCTCTATGGAGGGCATCTACTTCGCCAAGGGTACCCTGGCGGCCCGGGGATCCCAGCTTGTGGGTCAGAAGGCCGAGGAACTCAGCGATACCCTTTACGAGATCGCCCAGCGGACCTACGAAGCCAAGGAAGCCCACTACGGGGAAGCCATCATGCGGGAACTGGAGCGTGTGGTCATGCTCCGGGTGGTGGACGAATACTGGATGGATAACATCGATGCCATGGACGACCTGAAGCAGGGCATCGGCCTGCGGGCTTACGGCCAGCATGACCCGGTCATCGCCTACAAGGAAGAGGGCTACCAGATGTTCGAGGCCATGGTGCAGGCCATCCGGGAGGAGACCATCCGCCGGATGTTCCTGGTGCAGCTGCGTGCCCAGCAGGAAGTCAAGCGGGAGAAGGTGGCCAAGGAGACCGGCACAGCCGCTGCCGTCAAGAGCCAGGTGAAGAAGCAGCCTGTCCGCAATGCCGCCAAGAAGGTCGGCCCCAACGACCCCTGCCCCTGCGGCAGCGGAAAGAAGTATAAAAAATGCTGTATGCAGAAAGATAAGGCTGCCGGACTGGAGAATTAAGCGGCGCAGCCGCAATGCCTTCCCCCGGAGATGGGCAAATAAGCCTGTCATCCTGAGCGAAGCCGAAAGATCTTCGCACTCGCAAATCGGAGGGTGTTTACCAGCGCATTTGGCACAGGTAACATCTACAATACGATACCGCCAAGACCCCTCGACTCGCTTCGCTCCCTCGGGATGACAACCTTTTCTTCTTTATTACACCAAGGGGGAAGGTATGGGCTTCGCCCCTATCAATAGGTGAAAACTATGATCTACACACAAAAACAAGGTACATTAGAATATCTTACCGCCGAGGGCATCTCTGCGCCCCACTGCTTTACCACCCGGTTTGGTGGGGTAAGCACAGGTTCCCAGAGCAGTCTGAACCTGGCCATCGGCCGGGGGGACAGCCCGGAGAATGTGGAGGCCAACCTGCGGATCCTGGCGAAAGCGCTGGCGTTTGACCCGGAAAAGCTGGTGCTGACCCGGCAGACCCATTCGGACATCGTCCGCATTGTGACGGCCGGGGATGCCAACGGCTTTTTCCACCGGGATTATCCGGAGTGCGATGCCCTGGTGACCTGCGATCCCGGCACCGCCCTGCTGGTGTTCACCGCCGACTGTACCCCCATTTTGTTCCATGACCCGGTCACCGGGGCAGTGGGCGCGGCCCATGCAGGCTGGCGGGGTACGGCCCAGGCCATCGGCGCCAAGGTGGTTGCGGCCATGACGGAACACTTTGGCTGCGATCCCGCCGATATCCATGCGGCTATCGGCCCCAACATCGGATTCTGCCACTTTGAGACCGACGCTGACGTTCCCGAAGCCATGACCGCTGCCTTTGGCGCGGATGCGGCCCAGTGGATCGAAAAGCGGGGCGAAAAATATTTTCTGGACTTAAAGCAGATCAACGCCCTGGTGCTGCGCCGGGCGGGTGTGAAGCACATCGAGATCAGTGAAG
>JAXJVC010000296.1:0-2378 GCA_036308745.1 Oscillospiraceae bacterium
GACCATGAATCCCAGCACCCAGGACATTCTGGAAGTGGTCAATACCATCCCTGCCGAGACGGTCTACGTGCTGCCCAACAATAAGAATATCATCATGGCTGCCGAGCAGGTGGATGCCCTGACCCCCAAGAAGGTGGTGGTCATTCCCAGCACCACCGTGCCCCAGGGTATCACCGCCATGCTCAGCTTCAACCCCGAGGGCACTGAGGATGAGAACATCGAGGCCCTGACCGAGGCTCTGGGCACTGTTGAGACCATGCAGATCACCTACGCCGCCCGGAACTCCGACTTTGACGGCTATGACATCCACGAGGGTGACTACCTGGCTCTGTACGGCAAGTCCCTCTTCGGCACCAGTAAGGACATCAAGGTCCTGCTGAAGGCCCTGGCCAAGAAGGTGGCCAATGAGGGCAAGGATTATATCACCATTTACTACGGTGAGGACGTGAAGGAAAAGCACGCCCAGAAGGCAGCGGACATTTTCACGCAGCTGTGCCCCGATGCAGACATCAATCTGCTCTACGGCGGTCAGCCTGTGTACTATTATCTGATCTCTGCTGAATAAGATGAACTGATCAAGGGGTTGTCTCAAAAACATCATTTGAGACAACCCCTTAGCCGTATTGTAATCTGGCAAAGGAGTGTGATTGTATGACGTCAACGGTTTTGCTCATCGCGTATATTGCGATATTCATATTGCAGATTGTTTTACTGGTTCTATCCATTAGAAAAAAGACAACAAAACTTTGGATCAGCCTCTTTTTATCGGAAGTCATACCGATGTTTGCGGCTTATTTTCTGATGCGTTACTTCGACACTCTGCCAGGATACGGTGTCATGCCTGGGTTGTCATATTTCGGCGAAACACTTTTCAGTTTAGGTGCAGCAGTGCTGTATGCTGCGGATTTGTTTGTTTCTCTTTGTGTTTTTGTGATCGTGAAGATCCTTGAAAAAAGAAACACTCATTGACTTCATTCATAGGCTATCAAATGTGAAAGGAGATGCGCAATGAAAAAGCTGAAAAATTCGAAGCTGTGGCAGTGGCTGGAAAAGCTGACGGAATTTCTCGCGCCCATGCGCATTCCGGTCCACAGTGCCCACACGGCGTTCTTCCTGATCCTGTCCGTGTTCCCGGCGTCCATGATTTTGGTGGGTGCTCTGGGTTATACCTCCTTGGAGCTGGAGGACGTGCTGAGCCTGGTTGCCCAGGTTGTGCCTGAGCCCCTGATGCCCCTGGCCAGCCGCCTGTTCACCGGGGCATATGATGCCACATCAGCACCGCTGCTGTCCATTTCTGCTATCACGGCGGTTTGGTCCGCCAGCCGGGGCATCCTGGGCCTGAAAGAAGGGCTCAATACCGTCTACGGTGTGCAGGAGCGCAGAAGCTACCTGGTGACCCGTGGAATCAGCATGATCTACACGGTGCTGTTCGTGGCCATGCTGGTGCTGAGCCTGGTGCTGAACGTTTTCGGCACGACCATTTTGGACTATCTGCACATGACCACCAATCCTGTTTTGCTGTTTCTCATGGATGTGATCGACTTCCGGTTCTTTTTGATGCTCTTGCTGCAGACGGCGCTGTTTACCGCCATGTATGCGGCGCTGCCGGATCGGAAGGTGGGGCTGTGGGAAAGCTTCCCCGGCGCAGTGGTGGCTTCCCTGGGCTGGTTGGTGTTTTCCAAGCTGTTTTCCCTTTATGTGGAGCACTACCCCCGATACGCCAACATTTTTGGCTCGCTGTATGCGGCGGCGCTTATCATGCTGTGGCTGTATTTTTGCATCATGATCGTGTTCTACGGCGGTGTCATCAACCGCTGCATCATGGAAAAAAGACATCACTGACAAATAAAAAAGGACTCCCTCGGGTGAGGGAGTCCAATTTTTATGTCCTTGAATTAGGCCTTGCCGGCGCAGCCCAGGACGTTGATCAGCTTGTGGCGGACCAGCTCCTTGATGTTGGCACGGGCGGGCTTCAGGTACTCACGGGGATCGAACTTGTCGGGATGCTCGGCATAGAACTTACGGATGGTGCCGGTCATGGCCAGACGCAGGTCGGAGTCGATGTTGATCTTGCAGACAGCCAGCTCAGCAGCGCGGCGCAGCTGCTCCTCGGGAACACCGATGGCGCCGGGCATTGCACCGCCGTAGGTGTTGACCATCTCAACATAGTTCTGAGGAACGGAAGAAGAACCGTGCAGAACGATGGGGAAGCCGGGCAGCTTCTCGATGATGGCCTCCAGGATGTCGAAGCGCAGCTGGGGGTTGGTGCCGGGCTTGAACTTGTAAGCGCCGTGGGAAGTGCCGATGGCGATGGCCAGAGAGTCACAGCCGGTACGGGCAACGAACTCCTCGACTTCCTCGGGACGGGTGTAGTGAGC
>JAXJVC010000297.1:0-3349 GCA_036308745.1 Oscillospiraceae bacterium
AGGTCAGCGGCAGAAGGTCTTCTGCTCTGTCGACAATCAGTACTTCGTACTGATGGATAATGAAAAGGGTATCTATTCTTTCGTTGAATCCGATGTCATTCCCGCTCTGGATCACGAGACCTATACGGAGGTCGTGATCGTAAGCGAGCCTACCTGCGTCGACCGTGGTTCTAAGCGTTTTGATACTTACTGTCATAACTGCGATTATTACAGAGAAGGCTTGCCTTTTGCCTTTGGTGAGCCTACCGGCGTCCATGATACTTATACGCAGGAGGTTATCATTAGCAATCCCACCTGCGTCGACCGTGGTTCTAAGCGTTTTGATACTTACTGTCAAAACTGTGATTATTACAGAGAAGGCTTGCCTTATGACTTTGGTGATCCTCTGGATCACGACTTGGACGAGGGCGAGATCACCACGCCTGCAACCTGTGTTGACAAGGGTGTGAAGACCTACAGCTGCCAGCGCGAAGGCTGCGATTATACCGAAACCGAGACACTGGACATCGATCCTGATGCCCACACCGGTCTGACCGTTATTGAGAACGCCAATGACCTGTACACCGGCGACACCCACTGCGCAAGCTGCGGTGAGCTGCTGAATAAGGGCGAAGCAATCGTTCCCGAGTGCGGTGGCACCAACTGCTGGTACACCTTGGTTGAGGCAAAGGACGCAACCTGTGTTGAAAAGGGCAACATTGCTTACTACTACTGCCCCGACCACAACAACTACTACAGCGTCGAGATGGAAGCCATCACCGCCGAGGATGTTGTCGTTGAGATCGATCCCGAGAACCACACCGGCGAGACTGTTACCAAGAATGAGTCCGAGACCTACTCCGGTGATATCCACTGCGGTAGCTGCGACGCTCTGCTGAAAGAGGGCGAGATCATCGCTGTTCCCTCCACTCCCATCACCCCCGCTAAGCCCACCTGGAAGAACTGGCTGGACAAGGTGATCAATAACTGGAAGGACAAGATCGAGTGCCCCGAGGAGCCCACTGAGCCCGAGGAGACTGTTCCCGAGGAAACTGAGCCTGAGGAGACTGAGCCCGAGGAGACTGTCCCCGCCGCTCCTGTTACTCCCGCAAAGCCCAACTGGGGCAGCATCATCCGCGGCTACTGGAACTGGATCTTCCGCTAATTCAAACGATCACGCAGCATTGATCAATTGAATAATTAAAGAATCCACCGGCTTCGGCCGGTGGATTTTTTTGTGGGCAAAGCAAAAAAATAACGGCTGCGAAATGCAGCCGTTACCTTTATGTATGGTAATTAGTGGTTCTCCATCCAGTCGTTGACCTTGGTCTTAGCCAGACGCAGGATATCCTCGGTGGGGTAGGGAGAAGCCTCGCCGCCGCCAACGTGCAGGAAGTACAGGCCACCGGGAGTCTGATACAGGTCCTCCTCGTAGCCAGCAGGATCGCCCAGCTCGCCGAAAGAGTAGGCCTTGATCAGGGTAGCGGTCTCGGTGTCATACTCCTTCTTGCAGATGATCTTCTTCATGGAATGAACCTCCTTTCTTAAAATGCGTAATCACATGAACCTTATTATACATATTTTTGTCAGGAAATCAAGGTGTAATTATGAAAAAATTAAACAATTTCGAAAACATTGGACGAAGGTTCAATTTTTGCCAGCCTTAAAACCGATTCCTGATGTGCAAAATGCACAACATTTTGCGGCCGGTTGTGGGCTTTGGGGGTTGCATGGCGGGGAAAACCATGGTATGATGGGGAAAAGGAGGGGAGAATCATGCGGGATTTTCCATTTTTTACGACAGAATTTGGGGTAGCCAGCCTGGTTTTGAAGGAGATACCCTACCGCCAGGAGGCGTATATCCGGGTGCAGGATGTGCAGCCGGGACAGCTTCGGGAGCTGATTGAAGAGTGTGCTTCCTTCTGCCGCATGGCGGGTGCAGCGCGAATCTATGCCACGGGCCATGAGGATCTGGAACAGTTCCCTGTTTATACATCGGTATTGGAGATGCGGGGGGAAGCATGGGTAGACCCTGGCAAGCTGGAAAATTTGTTCCCGGTGACGGAGCAGACGGTCACCCGCTGGCGGCAGATCTATAATGAACGGATGAAGGATGTGGACAACGCAGGAACGCTGGAAAAAAGAGATGAGGAAAAAATCCTGGGATCCGGCGGGGCGTATTTTGTACACAGAAAAGGCGAATTGTTGGGGATCGGGTGGCTGGACGACTGTAAGCTCCTTGCTGTGGCTTCCGTGATGCCAGGGGCGGGGGAGCGGGTGATGCACACCCTTATGTCTCTGGTGGAGGGGGCTTCCATGACTCTGGAGGTGGCTTCCACCAACGAAAGGGCCATTCGACTCTATGAGAAGCTGGGATTCCTGAAAATAAACGAGATTTCCCGGTGGTTCAATTTAACCAAAATGAAGGAAAATAATTTGTGATGTAAAGAAAAAATACTTGACATACAGGAGACGCTATGCTATAATGCCCAAGGTCAAGGAAAATGCCTTGATAGGAGGGATCCGAATGGATGCGTGGGAACTAGCGATGCTGTTTGATACCTACGGTGGCATGCTCACCGACAAGCAGCGGGAATGCTTCGATATGCGCTACAATCAGGATCTTTCCCTGGGAGAGATCGGGGAGATCATGGGTGTCAGCCGCCAGGCGGTGAACGACAACCTCACCCGAACGGAAGCTCTCCTGCGTCGGATGGAAGAGAATATCGGAAGTGTCAAACGGGATATGCTTACCCGCAAAGTGCTTCAGGAGATCCTGGAGGCTGCGGCCGTACTTGACGCCTCTTCCGACCCGACCGTTTTGTCCGCGGCACAGCGGATCACCGCTGCTGCAAAGGAACTGAAGGAGTAACGCAATGGCATTTGAAGGCTTAAGTGAAAAGATCAACAGCACCTTCAAAAAGCTTCGCGGCAAAGGCCGCCTGAAAGAAAGCGACGTGAAGGAGGCTATGCGGGAGATCCGTATGGCGCTGCTGGAAGCGGATGTCAGCTATAAGGTCTGCAAGGATTTCACCAAGCAGGTTACGGAACGGTGCGTGGGCACCGATGTGCTGGAATCCCTTACCCCTGCCCAGATGATCGTAAAAATCGTCAATGAAGAGCTGACACGGCTCATGGGCAGCGATACCAAACATATTACCATCAATCCCAACGGTCCCACCGTTGTGATGCTCGTAGGTCTCCAGGGCGCAGGTAAGACCACCAACGGCTCCAAGCTGGCGGGTCTGATGAAGCGCCAGGGCAAGAACCCCCTGCTGGTCGCCTGCGATATCTACCGCCCTGCGGCCATTCAGCAGCTGAAGGTCTGCGGCGAAAAGCTGGGCATCCCCGTCTTCGAGAAGGGTACCCA
>JAXJVC010000298.1:0-2785 GCA_036308745.1 Oscillospiraceae bacterium
GAAAAAGACAAATAAGAATACAAGTACAGGAATGGCACTTGGAATGTGCTTTGGTGTTTCTATTGGTACTTCTATAGGTTCATCAGTAAACGCACAACCATTCGTACCTTGACCCATAATTAACGGGGCTCCGTTTTTTGCCGGAGCCCCGTTGGTCATATTCAGGTCTTTTTCCGGCACTCCTCCGGCAAGTTCTCCGACCAGGGGAGCAGGTCCTCCAGGAAGGTCAGGCTGGTTTCATCCATATGCTTCGGGATCTCGGTCAGCAGGTGTTTCAGGTATTCGTAGATCTTAAGCCCGTTCGCCTTGGCGGTTTCCACCAGGCTGTAGATGATCGCACTGGCCTGGGCACCGTGGATGGTGTCGATGAGGTGCCAGTTGGCTCGGCCAATGGTGAACGGCCGGATCGCACGCTCCGTGGCCGAGTTGTCGATGGGGACTTCACCGTTGTCCAGAAACACCTTCAGGTATTTTTCCTGGTTCAGGCTGTATTTCAGGCCCTCCCGCGTATGTGTGCTGACGATGGTTTCTGGCTCCTGCTCCCGAACCCATGCGAAGTAAGCCTCCACAAGGGGTTTTACATCCTTCTGGCGGCCCAAATATCTGTCTGCTGCCGATTTATCCTTCAGCGCAGCCTCTGCCTTGTAGATCGCCGCAATCTGCACCAGTGCTTTGTGGGCAACCGTTTCAGATGCGTATTCCTTGTCCTCATCCTTGAGTGCCTTCAGCGCGTCGGCGTAATCTCTGCGGGCATGAGCCCAGCAGAATGCCGCCTGGATCTCTGGCTTCTCCTTGTCCAGAGCCTTGTACCCACTGAACGCATCCGACTCAAGGATACCGGAGAAGCCTTTCAGGAACCGCTGGACATTGCTCCTGCTCCGGGTCATGGCGTACTGGTACAGGATCACCGGTCGCTCCGGGCAATGCTCCGAGGTGCGGTACACGAACATATAGCTCTTGGTATCGCTGCTGCGCCCGTCCTTCGTCACCTGGCAGGTGGTCTCATCTGCCTGAAGCACATGACGCTTGCAAAGCTCTATCCGCAGGCGGTCGTACACCAGGCTCAGATACCGCTCCGCACACCGAATGACCCAGTTGGCCATTGTCGCCCGGCTTAAAATCATGTCGTTCTGCTCAAAGTCCTGGGCGATGCGGTACAGCGGAATGGCGTTGGTGTACTTGGCGTTCATGATGGCGGCAACCAGAGAAGGGGTGGCGATGCTGTTGCGCAGCAGGTCAACGGGCCGGTCGGCCCGGACGATGGTGTCCACATCGGTCTTCTTTGCGGCGTACACGGCCACATGATGCTCCACCACCTCCCGAACGGCAGGCTGGTATTCCACACGGCTGTAAACCTCGTCAGGCAGCCGCTTCCAGCCGTTTTCGCCGAAGATCTCTTTCAGCTGCTCTTTGGTCAACTCGTGCTTTTCGATCCGCTTGGGCAGGCGGCTCAGATCCTCCTTGCGCTTGCCCTTCTGCTTCTTTCTGCAGATGACCACCTGCTCCACGGCAGGCTCCGCAATGGCTTCCTCGGCGGCCACCTCCGCCTCGTTGAAGATGTTCATTTGACCGGGCAGGGTGCTGAGCTTCTCCGTGGAACGGCCAAAGTGACGGGCATTCATGAGGGCGATCTTCTCCGTAAGGGTATGGATCTGCTGCTGTAACTGGAGCTGAGTCTGCTGCATCTGCGCATTCAGCTTCTGCATCTGGAGGATCATGGCGGCCATTTCCTCTTTGGTCATGCTGTTCAGTTCAGAAGAAGAAAGCTGCTTCATGGTGTCCCTCCGGTTTGTTTTCTACCGGAATTATACCACAAAACAGCTTTCTTTTCCACTATTTTCTTTGATTTTCTTGATTTCTATGCCATACTTTTCGGCTTGGTCTTCCGTATGGTTGGCACGATGGTCTGGCCGGACATGAGCCATTCAAACTGCTCCTGGGTCATTTCCATGACCTCCTGCTTCGTCCGAGGCCACTGGTATCGTCCATCCAGGAGCCGCTTGTACAGCAGCAGGAATCCGTCGCCCTCCCAGATGAGGCACTTGATCTTGTCGGGCTTTCTGCCGCAGAACATGAACAGCACATTCTTCTGGAACGGATCGATCCCCAATTCACGCCGGATGACTGCGGTCAGGCCGTCGATGCCCTGGCGGAGATCCGTATAGCCACAGGCGATGTAGATCCGGTCGAAGCCGGTGGCGTTATTCAGCATGGAGCATCCCCCGCAGTACCAGCTCCAGCGTCTGCCGGTCGGCATCCATGATCTCCAGAGTCCCGGCCCTGGTGGTCAGCCGCAGGCTGGCATGATGCTCCGGCTCCTTTGGAGCCAACGGCACCTCTGCCAGCTGTACAGGCTGCGCCTCCTGCAATGCATGACAGGCCGCCAGCCGAAGCTGACGGAGCCGGTAGTAATACACATGCTCCGTGATCCCACACCCGGCACACCATTCCTTAACGGACAACCCGCTCTCCTTTCGCTCCTGCACCATCCCACGCCACTGCTGCAGCTGGAACTCCCGCTTTACTTCACTGATCTTCACTTGCGTCACCCCACTTGTGTTTTCTTGAAAAACTGGAATTCAAGTTTTTCCAAGTGGGAACTATTGTGTCACAAGTGGAGGGGCAGAGACTAGGGTACGGGTGATTTGGCGTTTACCATTTCTCTTTCTTGCAAAGCTCTATATGATCCTGTACAAGCATACTATCCAAATCTGGGATATCCATATCCTTCGCTATTTTACCTCTGAGTTTTTCCTGTCCTAAATGGCGCTGTAAATAACTATAC
>JAXJVC010000299.1:0-3344 GCA_036308745.1 Oscillospiraceae bacterium
GTCTTGATGTAGCCGCCGTTCTTCTCCTGCAGCTCCTTGGCCTCCTCCAGAGAGTGGGCCTCGTAGATATGCTCGTCCAGATTCTTCTTGGCCCGGGCAAACATACCGTTGTGGACAGCTTCCAGCTGCTCAGCAACAGCAGTCTCCAGGTCTTCCAGCTTGACCACGACCTTCTCCCGGTCGGTACGGCGGACCAGCACGCACTGGCCGTTTTCCAGGTCACGGGGACCGCACTCAACACGCAGAGGTACACCCTTCATTTCGTACTCGGCGCACTTCCAGCCCATGGAGTTGTCGGAATCGTCCAGCTTCACCCGGAAACCGGCATTGACCAGACGGTCCTTCAGCTGGCCGGCAGCTTCCAGGACGCCGGGCTTATGCTGGGCAACGGGCAGGATGACCACCTGGATGGGAGCCACCTTGGGGGGCAGCACCAGGCCGTTGTTGTCGCCGTGGGTCATGATGATGCCGCCGATGAGACGGGTGGAAACACCCCAGGAAGTTTCGTGGGGATTGGTCTTCTTGTTGTTCTTATCGGTGAACTCAATGCCAAAAGCCTTGGCAAAACCGTCGCCGAAATAGTGGGAGGTACCGGCCTGCAGAGCCTTGCGGTCGTGCATCATGCACTCGATGGTATAGGTAGCCTCAGCGCCGTTGAACTTTTCCTTGTCGGTCTTCTGGCCCCGGGTAACAGGCATAGCCAGCACATTCTCGCAGAAGTCAGCATAGACATTCAGCATGGTCTCGGTGAAGTCCTTGGCTTCCTCTGCAGTGGCGTGGATGGTGTGACCCTCCTGCCACAGGAACTCCCGGTGGCGCAGGAAGGGACGGGAGGTCTTCTCCCAGCGCAGAACGCTGCACCACTGGTTATACTTCATGGGCAGATCCCGGTGAGACTGCAGTACATTGGCGAAATGCTCGCAGAACAGAGTCTCAGAGGTGGGGCGGATTGCGTAACGCTCTTCCAGCTTGTCTCCGCCGCCCATGGTGACCCAGGCGCACTCGGGGGCAAAGCCCTCAACATGATCCTTTTCCTTCTGCAGCAGGGATTCGGGGATCAGCAGAGGCATATAAACGTTCTCAACGCCCTGCTTCTTGAATTCCTTGTCCATAATGTTCTGGATATTCTCCCAGATAGCGTAGCCATAGGGACGGTAAATGAACACGCCCTTAATGGAAGAATAATCGATCAGCTGTGCCTTCTTGCACACATCGGTGAACCACTGAGCAAAGTCCACCTCCATGTCGGTGATCTGCTCAACCTTTTTCTCTTTTGCCATATCTTTCATCCTCTCAGGTTTTTTCCAAATTTCGTTCTATATATTGTAGCACATATGTCAAGGGTTTGCATAGGATGGAACATTAAAAAGTTTAAAATTTTCCTTCATTTCATCCAGGAGGGATCTGATATGGAGATCACACTCCACCTTGAGCCGGCTGTGGCTTTGTTTTATACCCGGATCTCTGCCAGCGCGGGAGTTCCTCTGGAGCAGGTGATCTCCGACGCCCTGTTCAAGCTGGCTGGAGAATTGAGCCTGGAGGCACTGAAGTTTGGCGGATAGCAACCTTTAGATTTATTTTTCAATACCCATTGTAATCCGCGAAAGAATTTGTTATACTTTAAGATGGAAAATAATGAGATACAGAAAACGGAGGTATTTCCCATGAAATCCATCCGCCAGATCTACAAAATCGGCAAAGGTCCCTCTTCCTCTCATACCATGGGTCCGGAGCGGGCTGCCCATCAGTTTCTGGACCGCTATCCTCAGGCAGACCATTTCCAGGTGACCCTCTATGGCTCCCTCAGCAAGACCGGTGTGGGCCACGGCACCGACCGGGTGCTGCTGGATGTGCTGGGTAAGGATCGTACCAAAATCCTGTTCAGCCAGGAAAGCTGGGAGGGAATGCATCCCAACACCATGGATTTCTCCGCCTTTGCGGGAGATCTGGAGATCGGTCACCTGCGTGTAGAGTCCATCGGCGGCGGTGACATCCGCTTTCCCGGGCAGCAGCTTTCCCAGAGCGAAGAGGTCTACATAGAGCATTCCTTTGCAGAAATCGCCGATTTCTGCAAATGGCGTTACATCCACACCCTCAGCGAATATGTGGAGCTGAACGAAGGGCCGGAGATCTGGGACTTCCTGATGGAAGTCTGGCAGACCATGAAACAGTCCATCGACGAGGGTCTTGCCGCCACCGGCGTTCTTCCCGGCGGCCTGAACGTCCAGAGAAAGGCCAAGTATCTGTACGAGCAGGTCCCCGAGGAGAATATCCCCGCTCTGAACGAATTTCAGATGATCGCCGCCTTTGCCTATGCCGTAGCGGAACAGAATGCAGATAACGGCACCGTGGTCACCGCTCCCACCTGCGGCGCCTGCGGCGTACTGCCCGCAGTTCTGAAATACGCACAGGTGACCAAAAACTTTTCCGATGAGGAAATCTGCCGCGGCCTTGCCACCGCCGGTATCATCGGAAACCTGACCAAACAGAATGCTTCCATCTCCGGCGCTGAATGCGGCTGTCAGGCAGAGATCGGAACCGCCTGTTCCATGGCTGCCGCCGCTCTGGCGGAGCTGTACAAGCAGGATCTGGACCAGGTGGAATATGCCGCAGAGGTAGCCATGGAGCATCACCTGGGTCTGACCTGCGATCCCATCTGCGGTCTGGTGCAGATCCCCTGCATCGAACGTAACGCTGTGGCTGCCATGCGGGCCATGAACGCCTGCAATCTGAGCTACTTCCTCACCGGCTCCCGGAATATCAGCTATGATATGGTCTGCCGGGCCATGAAGGAGACTGGCGTGAATCTGAACCACCGCTTCCGGGAAACCAGCGAGGGCGGTCTGGCCAAGCTCTATAACCGCAAGCGCACCAAGCACACATGACTATGTAAATAACCGAAAGGAAGAAAATACTATGAAACTCGGTATCGTCGGACTGCCCAACGTTGGTAAGTCCACCCTCTTTAACGCCATCACCAACGCAGGTGTTCCTGCGGACAACTACGCATTCTGCACCATCGATCCCAATGTGGGCGTGGTTTCCGTGCCGGACGAGCGCTTAAATTGGCTGGCAGAACTGCACAACCCCAAGAAGCTGACTCCCGCTGTCATTGAGTTTGTTGACATCGCCGGCCTTGTCAAGGGCGCATCCAAGGGCGAAGGTCTGGGCAACAAGTTCCTCAGCAACATCCGCACCACCGACGCCATCGTCCATGTGGTCCGCTGCTTCGAGGACAGCAACGTCACCCACGTCGAGGGCAGCACCGATCCCCTGCGCGACATCGACATCATCAACCTGGAGCTGGTCATGGCCGACATCGAGATGGTGGAGCGCCGTATCGA
>JAXJVC010000300.1:0-2700 GCA_036308745.1 Oscillospiraceae bacterium
GAATCCCGTCTCATAGAGTTTTTGACGCGCCTTTGGCGCTATAAAATAGCCATTAGGCTATTTTAACAAAAACTAGTATCAATACGTTAAAGCGCCGGGCGGTTTGCCCGGCGCTCATTTTGTAAATTAGTGGCAGCTATGGCTTCCGCAGCCGTGGGAGCCGCAGGTATGGCCTTCGCCGTGGTGGGAATCGTGGTGGCTGCAACGGGCATTGGGATCATAATCCAGGGCGTTTGCCAGGAAGCTTTCCACAGCCTCGTCTGCGTCGCCGGAGCAGCCGCCGTAGACGGCAATACCGGCATCCGCCAGGGCAAACCGGGCGCCGCCGCCGATGCCGCCGCAAATCAGGACATTGACACCCTGCTGGGCCAGCAGACCAGCTAGTGCGCCGTGGCCGCTGCCGTTGGTGTAGACCACCTGGGAGGACAGGACTTTTCCATTCTCAGTCTCGTAGAGCTTGAAGGCGGCGGTATGGCCAAAATGCTGGAAGATGTTTCCGGCCTCATAGGTAACTGCGATTTTCATATCAATTCTCCTTCTTCAGATCTGCGGGCAGGGTGCCCTCGCCGCCCATGAGGGCGGTCATTTCCTCGATGCGCTCCAGGGGGAAGGGGGGATTTGCCAGGGGCTTCATGGCGATGGACATGAGCTTCATGGGGTTGTCGTCTGCCAGGACCCGGTTGGAGCTGAGCTCACCGCAGCGGCGGCAGCGGTGGATGATGGCCCACTCGCCCTTGTTCCGGACCCATACGGCCACGGGCTCCATGACGCCGCCGCAGTCGGATTCCCGGTCGCCGGGTTCGATGTCCACGTGGAGGCTGTGGAGGCAGTTGGGGCAGTGGTTACGGTGGTCGGAGCCGGCACCGGCGGGGACTACGGTACGGCCGCAGTTTTTGCAGGTAAAGGTTTCATCGCAGGCGTGGGTTTTGTAGTAGCCCTTTTCATACTGTCTGCGCTTATTTTCACGATTCATAGTTTGATTCCTCGCTTTATTGTGTATAGATTCATTATATCCGATCTTTGGGGGAAGTCAATAGAGACTTGACAATGAGATCATGGCGTGTTATATTGTTTAGCAGCTAAACAATATAAAGAGGTGAAACCATGATTCTGCTGGAGTCCTTCTACAGGCTTATCAACAAGTACAATCAGAAAACGAAAAATGCCAGGCAATACGGTACGGAACATCTGCTGTATCCCGCGGAGGTCCACCTGATCGAAACCATCGGGAACCACGGTAGCATCACCACCACTGCAATGGCTCAGGCCCTGGGAATCACCAAGGGAGCTGTATCCCAGACCACTGCCAAGCTGGAGGGGAAGGGATTGATTGAAAAACACGGCTCTCAGGAGAAAAGGACGGAGGTTCACATTAGTTTGACGGAGGCAGGCCGGGCTGTGTTTGCCTTCCACAGACAGCTCCACACCGAAATGATGGCGGAGGTGGATGGGGTGCTGAAGGAACTGCCCCCAGAAAGCAGGGAAGCTGTCAGTCGAATCCTTGGCATCCTGGAACAATCGCTGGATAAACTGTAAGGAGGATATCAGAATGAAATTTGATACGTTAGGCGATAAGAAGAATCCGGCGGTGGTGCTGGTTCACGGAATGTTCTGCAACGCGGACGGCGTGAAGCACTTTGCCCGGTACTTACAGGACGAATACTATGTGGTGATCCCCACTCTGACAGGCCATCACCCTGGCCCTGAAAGCTACGGCGGCAAAGAGGCGGATGCCCGGAAGCTGCTGGCGTATCTCCATGAGGAGGGGATTGAAGAGCTGGCAATGCTTCAGGGAACCTCCATGGGTGCGGAGGTGGCGCTGGAGCTGGCCCGAATCGTGGATATTCCCGTCCGGCGGTATTTCTTTGACGGCGGTCCTTTCTTCCAGTTCCCCTGGCTGATGAAAAAGCTGATGTACAAAAAATTCCAGGGCCTTGTCCGCACCTGCCGGGGGAAAAGCGGGGATGAAGCCTTTGATGCCATTATGGAGAACGGATTTGTCCGGTGGCTGGTTGGCAAGAATAAGGAAGTATACCGGCCTATGATGAAGGAGTTTGTGACTGTGGCCCGGGATGTTACGGATGCTACCGTTGCTAACGTGGTGGAGACCTGCTATAATTGCCCTCTGCCTTCCTTCCCGGAGGAGACGCAGAAGAAGTTACTGTTCTTCTATGCGGAGAAGGAGCCTGCCCATAAGGCACGGAAGCGGCTGGAAAAGGCATATCCCCATGCCCGGTTCGAAACCGTGTCCGGTGTGGGTCACGGCGGTCTCCAGGCTGCCCGGCCGGAGGAATACGCGGCGTATCTGAAAAAATCTATGATGGAATAAAAATGGGCTGGCCCGCAAACGCGGGCCAGCCGTTTGCTGTGCGCCCGGCATGGGCGATAACTTGGTGGTGAAAGTCCACTGCGGACTCGGTAGCAGGAACCGCTAGCCAAAGGCAAGGGTGTCCATCGCGAGGTGGAATCTGAAGGAAGCCGGATTGTAGAGGATGAAAGGTCCTCTACAGGGCAAAGTTTCGGGCCGACGAACAGGAACCTCATATAAGGCTGACTTGGGGCGGACGACTCTGCAGCATAAGAAGAAGTCCAATGCTACCCGAACCCCATACAGTAGATGAGGCGGCTACGAGATGAAGGTTATCGCTCTTACCCGGGGAGGTCTGCGGGATACGCTCTGAAAGGAGTAACCCACATCGA
>JAXJVC010000301.1:0-3796 GCA_036308745.1 Oscillospiraceae bacterium
GGATTAAAGTGTCCCCCGGTGTTGGGAAAGCCCTCCCCGCAGCAGTCACCCTTTTCGTGAATGTGGAGGGCAAAGAACCCCACCTCCGATTGGGGCAGTCCGCAGATTTGCGCCACCACCAGAGTCCCATTGCCCCGCTTGTAAAACTTCACCGTTCCGCTGAGTTTTGGAATGGTCCTGTCCCCCCGGATACAGGCCACAGCATCCGGACGGCTGAATGGATTGTGCATAGCATCACCTCTTATCAGACTATGCACACCGGCCTATGTTTGTTCAGGAAAGACCATACTGCAAAATGTTACGACCATTCTCATGTTTTCAGAAAACAGCCTGCTTCTCACAGAGAAACAGGCTGTTTTGAACGATCTATCCTATTCTTACCTCAGTATGCCCGTCGGCACCTTCGGTATATTCATCCGTCTTCTCTACAAGATCTGTGATCCCGATGATGACTACCGTACCAGAATAAAACCGCAGGAGATCCTGCCGAAAACGACACTGGCTGCGACGGAGAAGAATGGTCACCCTTCGTTCACGGACATTGCGATCTGCTCGGGAGTGATAGGCAGTTCACGGAACCATTTGCCGGTTGCCCGATAGATTGCGTGAGCAATAGCGGGACCGGGGGTGTTGATAACGATCTCACCGATGGACTTTGCGCCGAAGGGGCCGGTGGGTTCATAGCTATGTTCAAATTCCACCTTCAGGCGGCCCATATCCAAACGGGTAGGAACCTTGTACTGCATAAAGGAGGATTCTGCAGGACGGCCGTTACGATCATAGGTCACATTCTCCATCAGAGTATGGCCGATGCCCTGGACGATACCGCCCTCGGTCTGGATGGTTGCCAGAGCAGGGTTGATGGGAATGCCACAGTCCACAACAGCCATGTAATCCAGGATGTCCACCTTGCCGGTAAGCTTGTCCAGTTCAATCTCCACCATGCCAACCATGTACGGAGGAGGAGAAACGGGAGAAGTATGGGTTGCAGTGGACTCAGCAGGCGTGGTATTGCATACCTGAGACTTGTAGGCAATATCCGTCAGAGAAACCGTCTGCTCCGTATCGATCCGACGCACCTGGGTACTTTCAAAGACGACCGCGTCTTCTTCACAGCCCATCATACCGGCAGCAATGGTGCAGATCCGTTTTTTCAGCTCATTGCAAGCCTTCACAACAGCCTGGCCCGTAATATAGGTAGTGGAGGAAGCATAAGAGCCGGAGTCGTAGGGAGAAACGTCCGTATCCGCACCGAAAACCGCAACATCATCCACGTGACAGTCCATCAGCTCTGCCACCATCTGGGCCAGGATCGTGTCACAGCCGGTGCCCATATCGGCAGCACCGATGATCAGGTTGTAGGTGCCGTCCTCGCTGAGCTTCAGGGTTGCAGAGCCTACGTCCACATTGGAAATGCAGCTGCCCTGCATGCCCATGGCAACACCGGCCGTTCTGATTTTGCCATTGCCCATGTCACGGACTTTGGAACGTTCTTCCCAGTTGAACATCTGGCGGCAGTGTTCCATGCAGCGATCCAGAGCGCAGGAGTTGGCGATCTCGTTGTAGTAAGCAGGCATGAGCATGCCTTCCTTGATCATATTCATGTCGCGGATCACAGTCGCGTCCATACCCAGCTTCTCAGCCAGTTCGCTGACGATGGATTCCACAGCAAAGATACCCTGGGTAGCACCATAACCACGGTAAGCACCGGCCGCCTGATGGTTGGTGTAGACCACGTCATAGTGGAAGCGGTGTGCTTCCAGGGAACCGGTATACAGCGGCAGCGCCTTATGACCGGAAAGTCCAACGGTAGTGGGGCCATGTTCACCGTATGCACCAGAGTTGGACAGTGTATAAAGATCCATGACCCGGATCTTACCTTCCTTGGTTGCACCCAGCTTGAGGGTGATCTCCATCTCGTGGCGGGGAGAACCGGCAATCTGAGATTCCTCGCGGGTATAGGTAATCATGGCAGGTCTGCCGGTCTTCATGGCAACGAAGGCGGGATACACATCACAGACTGCAGTCTGCTTGGCGCCAAAACCGCCACCGATCCGGGGCTTTTCCACACGGATCTTGCTCTTGGGAATTCCCAGAGCCCGGGACAGGATACGACGGGTATGGAAAACGATCTGGGTAGAGGAAATGATATGCAGACGGCCATAGCGGTCGAAGTTTGCATAGCAGGTAAAGGGTTCCATCATAGCCTGATTATAGGCCTTGGTATGGTAAGTCCGTTCCAGAACAATATCACATTCTGCCAGAATGCCTTCCACATCACCGTGGATTTCATCGGCACTGGCAACCATATTCCGCTTGGAATCGCCGCCCACCTGACAGGGAGGGAACCAGTCATCTTCGGGGTGAACCAAAATTGCGTTATCCTTTGCGGTACGGAAATCCAGAACAGCTTCCAAAACCTGATACTTGACCTTGATCAGCTTCATGGCTTTCAGGGCGGCTTTTTCGGTTTCTGCGGCAATAATAGCCACCACATCACCGGAGAAGCGCACATGGCGGTCAATGATCAGGCGGTCATAAGGAGAGGGCTCCGGAAAGGTCTGACCGGCAATGGCAAAACGGGTCTGGGGCACATCCTCCCAGGTGTAAATATCCACAACACCGGGCACCTTTTTGGCAGCTGTGGTGTTGATCGAATCTACAATGGCATTGGCGTGGGGAGAACGCAGGATCTTGACCACCAGTGCATCCTTGGGGGTCACATCGTCCGTGTAGACAGGCTTGCCCAGCAAAAGCTGCATGGAATCCTTCTTCCGGATGGATTTGTTAATGGATTTGTATTCTTTCTGTTCCATAGCCGCCTCCTTATGCCTTTCGGGAGTTCAGGTAGTTACGGATGCCCCGCAGCTGTCCGTCATAACCGGAGCAGCGGCACAGATTACCTGCCAGGAATGCGCGGATCTCGTCATCGGTGGGGTCGGGATTCTCACGAAGCAGCGCAATGGTATTCATTACAAAACCGGGATTGCAGAAGCCGCACTGGTCAGCACCCTGGTCGGCGATGAAGCCTACAAAATCAGATGCTTCTTTCTGCAGACCCTCCAGCGTGTGGATTTCATGCCCGTCAGCCCGGACAGCCAAAGTAGAGCAGGACAGAATGGGCTTGCCATCCATCAACACGGTACAGAGGCCGCAATTGGAGGTATCACAGCCGCGCTTGACAGACAAGCAACCCTTTTCCCGCAGGAAATCCAGCAGGACGGTATCTGCATCCACAGAAGCCGTGATACTTCTTCCGTTGAGTTTCAGTTTGATTTCCATATCACATACCTCCCAGTTCCATCATGGAGCGCTCTGTCAGCACCTTGATCAGGTGCGTACGGTAGGCTGCGCTGCCCCGGATATTGCCCTCAGTGGGGGCATTTTCCGCGACGAGTGCAGCAAATGCTTTCGCATCCGTCTCCAAGTTGCTGCGGATCAGGATCGCACGGGCAGGACGGGCGCCGATGGATGCACGATATTCTCCGTTTATCTCAGAAACAGCGCAGGCTACAACAGGGAAGTCCGTGCGCTGATTCCGCATGGATGCATAAACCACCCTGCAGGGAGACTTCTTAACGATCAGGCGTACCAGAATGTCATTGTCCTTCTTCATCTTGGCAAACTGCTCCAGAGGGATAATACCGCCCTTGTACAGTTCTACATAGGAATCAAGCGCCAGGAAGACAGTCAGCACATCGGAGAAACCAAACCGCCCCCAGATGCTGCCGCCCACGGTAGCCATGTTCCGGAACTGGACACCCACGATGTCCTTCAAGGCATTACGGACTGCGCC
>JAXJVC010000302.1:0-1971 GCA_036308745.1 Oscillospiraceae bacterium
CGGTCACATACTTGGAATTGGGATAAATCTCTGCGGCGATCAGATGGTCATCGCCGTACACCAGACATTCCTCCACCAGCTGATGGTCCAGCAGCAGGTTTTCGATCTGCTCCGGTGCAACATTTTCGCCGTTGGACAGAATGATCAGGTTCTTGATACGGCCGGTGATATAGATGAAGCGCTCATCGTCCACATAGCCCACATCACCGGTTCGCAGCCACCCGTCCGGTGTGATGATCTGCGCAGTCAGTTCCGGGGCGTTGACATAGCCCATCATCACGGAGGGGCTCTTCACCTGAATTTCCCCGTCTACAACACGCACTTCACAGCCTCTTACCAGCATACCGCTGCTGTGAGCCTTGTCGGGACGGGCCCAGCACGGAATGGAAATACTGGGAGAACACTCCGACATACCGTAACCCTGGGCGATCCCAATGCCGATGTTTTGATATTTGTCAACCAACTCAGAGGGCAGATGAGCACCGCCGGTAATGATTTGATTGATTCGCTTGCCGAAGACCAGATACTTGCACTCCTCCATGGTCTTGCCCGTCTGCTGACTGAACATAAAGACCTTGTTATACAGCGCATTGGCGATCATGGGAACCATACTCAGGCAAGTGGGCTCATAGGCTTGCAGTGCCTCGCCCAGCTTGTCCATGCCGTTGTGGAAGCAGATGGTGGAGCCGACGCCCAGAGGGGTCAGGAAGTCCGACTTCACGCTGAATGCGTGATGCATCGGCAGAATGCTGATCTTGATGTTGACATCAAGATTACCGTTGAATGTGGTGTCGATCAGGTTTGCGTGAGAAAGCATGACACCCTTTTCTTCACCGGTGGTACCGGAGGTGAAGATAATGGCGGCGCAGCTCTTCTCATCAATGGTGTTATCCGGTTCACGGCCTTCATAGGCAGAAAGAATGCTGCCGCAGGCTTCCGGAGTATTATCCTCAGCCATCCGGAAGGTTTGGGTAATGTTCTTGCAGCGGGTGCGGATCTGATCGATATCCAGTGCCAGCTTCGGCTCCCAGATCAGAATGTCCGATTCAGACTTATTCAGGCAAGCGCAGACCACATCCACTGTGGCCTGAGGATCCAGATACACGGTGGTACCGCCGCCGGCCATGACGCCCAGCATCATGCGTGCGTACAGGGCGTTGTTGGTGCTGATCATCGCGACTCTGACTCCATGACCCAGTTGCTTGCTTTGCTCGGCAGCCCATGCGGCAATGGCATTACATTCGCGGGCAAACTGTTCGAAGGTGATATCCTGGATCACATCATTCCGCAGTGAACGAAGGAAAACACGGTCCTGATACAGTTTTCCGGCTTCTGTCACCAGATGTCGGATGTTTTTGATGGATTCATAGGCCATCATATGGGGGTACTCCTTTCAGAAATAAAAAATTACTTTTCCAATGGTTTCTTTTGTTTGGGGCATTGCTTGCTTCTTGTTCCAAATAAACCCTTCCCGGATTTATTCAGAATATGGTAAACCCCATCTATTTAATATAGTATAAATCCTATTATCTGTCAATACACAAATGTGATATATTACCAAAACAGAATGGATGTTTTCTCTATCGACTTATCCCCCCTGTCTGTGTTATAATACATTCAAATTTCTTATGGGAGGGGGGCTTTCATGCCCGGACAAGAGAAGAAAAGCCCTGTAATCATCGGTTTTCTTGCTCATGTGGATGCGGGGAAGACCACGCTGTCGGAGGCGGTGCTCTATTGCGCCGGGGCAAAGCGGCAGCTGGGACGGGTGGATCATGGAGATGCCTTGCTTGATCACCATGAGCTGGAACGTTCCCGGGGCATTACCATCTTTTCCAAGCTGGCGCTGCTGGAAACGGAAGCTCTGGCGGTGACCCTGGTGGACACCCCCGGACACGTGGATTTTGCCCCCGAAGCAGAGCGGACCATGCCGGTTTTGGACTGCGCCGTGCTGCTCATCAGCGCCACCGA
>JAXJVC010000303.1:0-3352 GCA_036308745.1 Oscillospiraceae bacterium
CGCTCCTTGATCTCCTTCTCCTTAGCGCCGACCACACGCATGGCAAAAGCCACGTTTTCGTAGACGGTCATGTTGGCGATCAGACGGAAATCCTGGAACACAACGCCAACGGTACGACGCAGGTAGGGGATCTCACGCTTGCGGATCCGCTCCAGGGAGTAGCCGTTGACATGAACGGTACCGGAGGTGGGCTTCAGCTCGCCGGTGATCAGCTTGATGATGGTGGACTTACCGGAACCGGAAGGACCCACCAGGAAGCAAAATTCGCCGTCCTCGATCTGCATGGTAACGCCGTTCAGGGCTTTGTTGCCTTGGTCGTAGGTTTTCTCTACATCAGTAAATTCAATCATATGCAATATCTCCTGTCATTGGGCAGGCACCGGCCCGCGCTCCAAATTGGCACGCGAAACCGTCCACTGCCCGCAGTGTAACCGAATTGTAACACATTGTAAAATCAATGTCAATCGAAATCCGCAAAAAATCCGGGTAAAGCAAAGAATTAACAATTAATCCACAGGTTTTCACCAGCATTTTCAGCCTCTAATCCGATTTAAAAGCCTAACAGAAAAATACTCCCGAAGAAACTCTCCGGGAGTATTGTATCCATTCAAATATTATCTGGCTTCCCGGGAGGTCAGGTACTTGCGGACCATCAGAGCCACCTTGAAAACGATGGCATGGTCGAACTGGCGCAGATCCAGGCCGGTGAGCTTCTTGATCTTCTCCAGACGGTAGACCAGGGTGTTGCGGTGGACGAACAGCTTGCGGGAGGTCTCAGAAACGTTCAGGTTATTCTCGAAGAACTTGTTGATGGTGAACAGAGTCTCCTGATCCAGGGAATCGATGGAGTTCTTCTTGAAGACCTCGCTGAGGAAGATCTCACACAGGGTCGTGGGCAGCTGATAGATCAGACGGCCAATACCCAGGTTCTCGTAGTTGATGATGCTCTTCTCGGTGTCAAAGACCTTGCCCACATCAATGGCGGTCTGGGCCTCCTTGTAGGAATCGGCCAGCTCCCGCAGGTGGTCGGCAACGGTGCCGATACCGATCACGGTCTTGATCCGCAGTTCGTTCTTCAGGGTCTCCTCCATAGCGGCGGCCATCTTTTCCAGCTCTTCACCGGTGGTGGTGCCGCTGATCTGCTTGACCACGGCAATATCCATCTCATTGATGGACAGCACGAAGTCCTGCAGCTTGTCGGTGAACATACCGCTGAGCACATCCACGGTAGCCACATCGCTGTGACCCACCTGGCGGATCAGGAACACAGCCCGGGGCGCGTCGGTGGCAAAGTGCAGTTCCTTGGCGCGGATATAAATATCACCGGGCAGAATATTGTCCATGATGATGTTCTTCACGAAGGTGCCCCGGTCATGCTTCTCCTCGTAGAAGGTCTTTGCATCATTCAGGGCGATGTAGGCCACATGGCAAAACGCCTTGGCAGTCTCATCGTCGCCGGTGCAGAACACGGCATACTCAAAGTAATTGGAATTTCCGACAATGGCCTTGAAACACTTCTGTGCGAAGGTCACCACACCATCGGTGGCATTGCCCACCTTCAGTGCGGCATCGGGCCAACGCTCACCCAGCAGGGAGACATCGGTACAGGAAACCACACAGCCCTCGGTGTCGATAACGCCGAAGGTACGGTCGGAAATGTCTTTTAACTGAACGATCACACTCTGAAAAACACTGTTGGACATTATGCTGCCCCTCCTTAGTATCTTGCATAAAAGCGCATTTCACAAAATAGCATTGTTATTATACACAGCTTTTGCGCACTTTGCAAGTGCCTTTTGACATTTTATTGCAAAAAGTATGCGGTTTTTTATGTATTATTCCAAGTGTATGTTCCATCATTTTCCATTTTCGTCATATTCTGTAGGCATTTTGCCACCTACACATTCAACAATGAGATTCCAGCCCGGCGATTTCACCATCCGACAGTTCCCGGACCTGTCCCCGTGGCAGCTCTCCCAGCTCCAGAGGTCCCTCCTTCCGGCGCTCCAGATAGGTTACCGACATCCCCCGGGAGGCCATCATCCGGCGAACCTGATGGTACTTTCCTTCGCACACCGTCACCAGGCTCTCCCCCGGACCCAGGGGTTCCAGCTTTGCAGGTAAGCAGCGGGTTTCGTCCCGCAGGGTCAGGCCCGCGGCAAAGGCTTCCACATCCTCCTGCACGGCAGTCCCCTCATGGCAGGCATAGTAGACCTTGGGTACTTCCTTTTTAGGAGAGATCAAGCGGTGGAGCAGATCGCCGTCGTTGGTGAACAGCAGCAACCCCTCGGTGGCCTTGTCCAGACGGCCCACTGGTTTCAGATCCAGATGCTTCATTGCGGCAGGCAGCAGCTCCATAACGGTCCTTTCCACCGGGTCCTCCGTAGCTGTAACAAACCCGGCGGGCTTGTTCAGCATCACCACCACCCGGCGTTTGCCCCCCAGCACTTCCCCATCCAGGCAAATGACCTGCTTTTGGGGATCGATCTTTTTGCTGCTGTCCTTTTCCGGCCTGCCGTCTACCGTGACCCGGCCGGATTTCAAAATCACTTTCACCTGGCTGCGAGTGCCAACACCGCTGTCACACAGGAATTTGTCCAATCGTTCCATAGTTCCTCCGTTCTATGCCTGCCTGTCCGGGCATAGGCTTTAGCACCAATGCTGAACAGGAGGTATTATTATGATGGTCATGACCGCGAAGGTCGACAGTAAGAAGATCATGCTTATCCTTGCCGCCATCGCGGCACTGGTGCTGTCCGTCATTTTGCTGCTGGGGGACGGAAAAGAAAACGCATCCCCCACCGCCGCAGGCCAGATATCAGGCAACGATGCCCGGGTCCAGTTTCTGAAGGACTTCGGCTGGGATGTGACCACATCCCCCGCGGAAACCAGTCAGGTGAAGATCCCGGAGAATACCACCGAAGTCTTCGACCGGTACAACAATCTCCAGAAGAGCCAGGGCTACGACCTGACGGACTACGCCGGAAAAACGGTGATGCGCTATGTTTACAAGATCAATAATTTCCCCGGCACCACAGAACCGGTCTACGCCACGCTGCTGGTGTATAAAAACCAGGTCATCGGTGGCGATGTGACAGACACCGCCGCCAAGGGCCAGATCCGTGGCTTCAAAATGCCCGAAGCCACCGCAACCACACCCACACAGACCACTGCGGCAGTTACCAACGAGGAGTGAGGAATGGGGAATGGGGAATGGGGAATGAATAGCGGCTGCCGCGCGGAAAGCATTTGTTGTATCGAAACGCGACAGCCTTGCCTCCCCTTTCAGGGGAGGTGCCGAGCTTGCGAGGCGGAGAGGTCGTTCTCCTGACAAAACACCTTGATTTACGAC
>JAXJVC010000304.1:0-4536 GCA_036308745.1 Oscillospiraceae bacterium
TCCTTGCACTGCTGCTGGCTGCTCTGATGGTCCTGTCCATGGTCGCTTGCGGCAGCAACGAGCCTGCTGCTACCGAAGCCGCTCCCGCCGCTACCGACGCAGCAGTCGAGACCCCCACTGATCCCGCTGATGAGGCCCTGTATGCCGAGCTGAAGAGCCTGGCTAACAAGGAGTATGGCGTTGACTACGTCTCTCTGTACAGCGAGTTCGGCGACACCGTCACCATCGATCAGGTTATCGAGGATGACGAGAACGGCAACGCTTACATCGAGATTGATGGCGTTTACTACACCCTGGGCCTGGACTTCCTGTCCCGCGCCATGGTCTACAACACCTCCGTCCCCGAGGGCGGCGAGTGGGAGACCGAGGATGACGTTTACGCTACCTGGTGGAAGCTGTACATCCATCGTTGGAACACCCTGCTGCCTGAGATCCCCCTGTACTCTAACGAGTACTACGATCTGTACAATGCTCAGATCAAGGGCGTTCAGGAGTATCCCACCAACCCCTACTGGAGCCCCGCTTCCGCTCTGATCGACTGGACTTCCGACAAGGGCGACATCATCCTGGGCAACGCCACTGACCTGTCCGGCAAGTTCCGTTACGCTACCTTCGGCGGCACCAACCCCGGCGCTGCTGACCTGGACATCCAGAACCTGATCGTTGGTCTGGAGACCGTTTCCACCACCAAGGAAGGCGGCTACCAGTGGAACGACACCGTTGTCAAGGAGCACACTGAGGTCGACAACGAGGACGGTTCCCGTACCTACACCATCACCATCCATGATGACCTGAAGTTCTCCGATGGCTCCGCTGTCACCGCTAAGAACTACGTGGTCTTCACCATGGCTTTCTCCTCCCCCGTTGCAGCACAGGCTGCCGGCAAGAACCACAATGCTGCTCTGAACGTTGTTGGCTTCGAGGCTTTCTCCAACTATGACGGCACCAACGCCGGTGAGACCACCGACAATGGCGTCACCATCACCAAGGAGCTGGCTGGTCTGCGTCTGATCGACGACTACACCTTCTCCGTCACCATCTCCGGCGACTACCTGCCCTACTTCTACGCTATCACCTACGGCGGTTTCTCCGCTCAGTCCACCGCTCTGTGGATCGGCGACTGCGACATCGCTGACGACGGCAATGGCGTCTACTTCACCGATGACTTCTACGCCAAGGACGGCGACTCCTTCGTCATGGCTGAGCACATCAAGGCTTCCGCTTGGAACGTTGACAGCACCTACCCCTACTCCGGTCCCTACGTTGTGGATTCCTACGACGAGGCCGACAAGTCTGCTGTTCTGAAGGCTAACCCCAACTTCAAGGGCAACTACGAAGGCACCAAGCCCGGTATCGAGACCGTCGTCTACAAGAAGATCGTCTCTGAGACCCAGATGGCTGACTTCACCTCCGGCGGTCTGGACGTTATCGCTGGCATCACCGGCGGCGACGAGACCAACGAGGCTATCGACATTGCTGACAAGTCCGAAGGCAAGTACGTTTACAGCCACTACAGCCGCGCCGGCTACGGCAAGCTGGGCTTCCGTGCTGACTTTGGTTCCGTCCAGTTTACCGAGGTCCGTCAGGCTATCGCTTACTGCATGGACCGCGCACAGTTCGCTAAGGACTTCACCGGCGGTTACGGCGGTGTCGCTGACGGCCCCTACTACACCGGTTCCTGGATGTACAAGGCTGCTGTTGAGCAGGGCATGGTCCTGAATGCTTACGCTACCTCCGTTGACTCCGCTATCGCAGTCCTGGAGGAGGGCGGCTGGGTTTACAACGCTGAGGGCGGCGAGTACACCGACGGCGTTCGTTACAAGAAGATCCCCGCTGCTGAGATGCAGGAGGCTGACAAGACCTTCCAGTCCAAGGACGGCGCTTACGTTGTCACTCAGGACGCTAACGGCGACTACTACATGCCCCTGGTTCTGAACTGGTACGGCACCACCGACAACCCCTTCACCGATCTGCTGATGACCGGCTTCATGGCTAACGAGAACCTGGCTACCGCTGGCTTCGTTATCCAGAACACCGTTGGCGAGTTCTCCCCCATGCTGGACGAGCTGTATCAGGCTCCCATCTACGGCTACTACGCAGGAACTCCTCTGTACACCTGCTTCAACTTAGCTACCGGCTTCACCTCCGCTGCTTATGACTACTCCTACAACCTGACCATCGATCCCGCTGAGTACGACAACTACTCCGCATACTACATCAAGGACCTGGCCGACGCTTACTGGCTGCAGTAATCGTACACAGTTGTAATCTGATAGTTCCTAAGTAACACTACCCCACAGGGCTTGGGGATCGCCCCCAAGCCCTGTGGGAATCCGTGTCTTTAGCGCACATATTCTTTTGGCACATTTTGTCAAAAGAATTCACTGATTGCTTGCGGTAAGGCGGGGGCATGCTTCTGCCTGTTGCCGGCGGAGCCCGGAATTTCGGGGGAACCGGCAACAATGACTGTGCGATGCCCGGCGGGAGTAAGCCCTCGCCCTACCCGGTCACCATGCCCGATCTGTCGTGAGAAGTGGATTTTGATTTCGACCCTTTACCAATCCATCCGTTAATTTCGCATTTACTGCGGAGATATCCGCATCACTTATAGAGAATACAGCAGCTAACAATTTGGTCCCAACTGCTGTATCGGCAAAGAAACGAGGAATCAAAATGGGAAAATATGTTGTTAAGAGAATCGCATATATGCTGGTGGTTCTTGTGATCCTGTCTGTGATCATGTATCTGATCTACAGCATGGTCCCCAGTAACCGTGCATATACCGATGCGACCAATGAGGTCAAGGCATTGAAGAATGTCCTGCCCAAGGATAAAATCGATGAAAAATTTGATGAGTTGTATTTGATGTATCAGCGCCGTTACGGTACTGATACGGACAGCAAGGTTATCCGCTACCTGAGATGGGTGGGTGTATGCCCCCTGTATGACGGCAGCTACAACGGTATTCTGCAGGGAAACTTCGGTTTTTCCTACGAGCACCAGAAGCCTGTTATTGAAGTCATCAAGCAGCCCATGATCAATACCATTAAGATTAATATCTGGGCTACCATTCTTGGCTTGGGTATCACCATTCCTTTGGGTATTATTTGCGCCGTTAAGCGCGGCGGTAAGCTGGACCAAAGTGTTCAGGTGCTTACGATCTTGGGCTACAGTCTGCCCACCTTCGTCATCAGCATTTTGTTTATTTGGGTATTCTGCTCGAAGCTGAATATCTTCCCTCCCAGCGGTATGAAAACACCTGGCTCCAATTTTGTGGGTATGGAGAAATTCCTGGATGAGCTGTATTACATGGCTTTGCCTCTGATCGTTATGACCTTCTCCTCTCTGGGTGGCATGACCCGCTATGTCCGTGCTTCCATGACCGACGCTCTGTCCATGGACTGCATCCGTACCGCCCGAGCCAAAGGTCTGCGGGAAAAGGTGGTTATTTATTCCCACGCCTTCCGAAATGCGCTGATCCCCATTGTCTCCCTGGTTGTCGGCTGGTTCCTGGGCATCTTCGGCGGCTCTCTGGTCATTGAGAATATGTTCGCCTGGAACGGCATGGGCAAGCTGATGATCACCTCTCTGCGTACTGCCGACTATGACGTGGTTCTGCTGATGCAGATGTTCTACGTTGGTATGTCCCTGCTGGGCAACCTGGTCATCGATATTGTCTATGGTCTGGTGGATCCCCGCGTCCGCGTCAATAACTAAGAAGGAGGAAGAAAAAATGGCAAAACAGAATAAAAATTCCTCCGGTCTGGCAGTTACCCTCAAGAGATGGTTCACCCGTTTCTGGAAGGGCGGCGCGAATGCCCTGGCTGACGAAATGGATGAAAAGAAAGCCAATATGTCCGTTGAGGACATTGTCAGCCCCCTGCAGCAGGTGGTCCGCAACTTCTTGGACAGAAAGCTGGCTGTGGGTGCTCTGGTGATCCTGGTGGTTATGTTTGTTACCATGTTCATTGGACCCCTGTTCATGCCCAAGTACTACGATGCTTATACCGAGGTTACCCAGAAGAGCATCGCCCCCACCATGTCCATGATGGCTGTTCCCTCTGAGCTGGCTGACGATGTGAAGATGATCGACGGCTACGGCTCCTTCTCCGTTGGCCTGTCCAATGCGGGCAAGGTCTACGTTTGGGGCTCTACCCAGATCGGTACCACCGGTGTTGATATGGCAAAGATCCCTGAAGACATTCTGAATTCCAACATCGTCATGATCGCAGCCGGTATTGACCACGCGGTTGCCATCGACGATAAGGGTATCGTTCACGCCTGGGGCAACAACCGTCTGGGCCAGTACACCACTCTGGCTGACGTGGAAGCTTCCGGCGGTGATGTTAACCCCAACATTGCTTATATGCCCGATGAGCTGGTCACCACCGGCATCGACGTAAACAACGTCAAGAAGCTGACCTGCGGCTACCAGTGCACCGCCATCCTGATGAATGACGGCTCCTTCTACCTGTGGGGCAACAAGCTGACCTATGCCAACATCGACCTGTTCCTGAATGCAGGCTCCATGTACGA
>JAXJVC010000305.1:0-1686 GCA_036308745.1 Oscillospiraceae bacterium
GGACATAATGGCCTGGGTAATGCCGGAGGGAACGCCGATCTTGACGATCCGGCCGGAAACGGCCTTGTCGAATTTCAGATACTTCCACTCAAGATCGAACACATCCCGCATTTTCAGCAGCTTGATAAAGCAGAGGATGGCGCTGATACCCTGGGCCAGGTCGGTGGCCAGAGCCACGCCGGGAACACCCATACCAAAACCGGCCACGAAAACCATGTCCAGAATGACATTCAGCAAAGCGGCCACCAGCAGGAAGCCCAGAGCGGACACACTGTCGCCCAGACCCCGGAGAACACCGGCCAGCATGTTATACATGAAGAAGCCTAAGATGCCCCAGAAGTAGATATTCAGATAATTTTCACACCAGTCGATGATGGAGGCGGGGGTATCCAGCAGATTCAGCATGGGACGGGTGATCATGGGACCGAATACCATAATAAATGCGGAAGCGATGAAGGTCAGGGTAATGCAGTTGCCGATATTCTTGGAGAGGCCTTCCCGATCCCGTGCACCAAAAGCCTGAGAGATCACGATGCCTGCACCGGTGGCGATACCGACAAACAGAGCAAGAAGCAGATTCAGAATGGGTGCGGCACTGCCAACGGCGGACAGGGCATTGTCACCCACATACATACCGACGATAACGGTATCGGCGGTGTTGTAAAGCTGCTGGGCAATATTGCCCAGGATCATGGGAACGGAGAATTCCAGGATCCGCTTCCAGGGAGAACCGATGGTCATATCCTTGGCGGAAAACAGACGCTTGATGCTCAAAGAAAACAACTCCTTACATATTTTTCTATCCTATAGTGTAACCGATAACCGCTGAAATTGCAACTGTCTTTCGGGATGGGGTTACTATATTATAAATAGTATCCTGTCCGGCTCTTGTCTTTTTTGCCAGTCTGCAGCAATGAAGGTTGGGCACTTCGCAACATTGACAGAGGACGGATTATAGATTATATTATAGTTAGTGAAGTTGCGTAAAAACGCAGCATAATTACATAATTTAGGGTACTGTTTTTGGTGCCCGAAACTAAAGAAGGATAAGGTGATTCACATGTACATGGATGATTACAAGCGCTGGGCCGCTGCCGAACTGGAAGATCCTGCTCTGACTGCTGAACTGCAGAAGATCGAGGGTCAGGACGAGGAGATCAAGGATCGCTTCGCTGTTGCTCTGAAGTTCGGTACCGCAGGTCTGCGCGGCGTTCTGGGCGCAGGTTCCAACCGCATGAACATTTATGTTGTCCGTCAGGCTACTCAGGGTCTGGCAAACTGGGTCAAGACCCAGGGCGGCAATCAGCTGGTCGCTGTTTCCTACGACAGCCGTATCAACTCCGATGTCTTCGCCAAGGAGACTGCCCGTGTTCTGGCTGCCAACGGTATCAAGGTCCGTATCTATGATGCACTGATGCCCGTTCCTGCCCTGTCCTTCGCAACCCGTTACTACGGTGCCAATGCCGGTGTCATGATCACCGCTTCCCATAACCCCGCCAAGTACAACGGCTTCAAGGCTTACGGTCCCGACGGCTGCCAGATGACCGATGACGCTGCTGCCATCGTTTATGCAGAAATCCAGGCTACCGATATTCTCACCGGTGCCAAGCTGATTTCCTGGGAAGAGGGCATCGCTTCCGGTCTGATTGAGTACGTTGGCGATGACTGCAAGGAAGGCCTGTACGA
>JAXJVC010000306.1:0-1822 GCA_036308745.1 Oscillospiraceae bacterium
GAATAGTCGCATGAGACTGAGACATAGTCCCAGTTTCCCTCTGTTCCATAGGTCCCGGAATAGGCAGACCCTTCCGCATACGCCGTCAGAATGCCCCGCAGCACCGCCTCGTCCCGGCAGGTGGCATCATATTCCGCCACAGGCGGCACGTGGGCAGCCAGCACCACCGCCCAGCCGTCCTCATCAAACTTCAGCGCTTCCCCTGCAAGCCAGTTCAGCTGCTCATTTCCATAGCCAAAGGTACGCATTCTGCGCCGCTGTGCCACACCGTTTTCATCCTCCAGGTCCTCCACCCAGTTGGAGTTCAGCAGCACAAAACGGGTCTTGGACGCGGGATGATCCACATAAAAGCAGGAACCGTCCCCGCCGAATACCCGCCGCAGATCCTCTGCCTGCGGTCTGAAGATCGCGCCGTACAGTTCCTTCCCATCCATCTGATAGCAGAAATAGGGATCCGCCAGTCCGCTTTTGTAGCCCCAGGAGCCATCGTGATTTCCCTGGATCTGCAGCAGGCGGTCAGTGCCAATGGGCGCAAAAATCTTCTCAGCAGCCGCCAGGCTCTCCCGCATCTGTGCTTCCGACTCCAGTCCGTTACCATCAGACCGTGCCGCGTCGCCGCACATAACAGCAAAAGGAATCCGGCATTTGTCCATCACAGCCGCCGCTAACGCTCCGGTATGGCCTGGATTAGGAACCGCGCTGTCCTGATTCACATGGCTGTCGGAAAACCAGACAAAGGAAACCGCACCTCTGCCTCCAGCATCCTGCAAGGCCGTCACCTTTTCACAGGCCGCATCCACCGCCCCCTGCCAGTATTCCGGCACTGCCTTGCCACCCACTGCCGCATCCACATAAGCCTTGTTGGCCGCATCCGTGTCCGCCTGAGGCGCTTTCACCTTCTGAACCCGGTTTCCTCCCAGATCCACAGTAATACCGCTGTCCACCGTAAAGGCCCGGGTCACGCCCACAGTCTGCGCCACCACCTCACCACAGACAAAATACTTCTTCGCCTCTGCCAGCGCCTCCTCAACAGATGCCTGAGAGCCGGGCAGTGCCACCGCCTCTACCTGAAGGATCCTCCCCTTTTCATCCACCTTGGATACCTGGAGAGATTGGCCCACCTTGGCAGACCGGGGCATGGGGATAAAAGCAGTGACAGCAAGATCATCCTCCGATGGTGTGTAGGAATCGCACAGGCTTTTCTGCACATCCAGAAGAATGGTAAAGGTACTGATCCGATCCTCCCCCCGGATCAGATCAAGCGCCATGGCCACGGGACCCGCCTTCGCCATAACAGGTGGTGCGATCTCCACCGTCAATACATTTCCTGCTGCGCTCCAGGCCTGCTGTCCATTGGACAGGGTGTCATAATCCCCACCGGTGCCGTCACCTCGCAGGAAATACACAATGACGTTGATGTCCTCAGGGATCTCCCAGGCTACCCCATTGGAATAGAGAGACAATTCCATTTTCCGGGTAAACTGATCCCGCTGCACCACATCGATTTTCGGCATCCATGCAGGCCGCGCAAGGTCCATTTTGATTTTGTGATTGATAACCATATGGTTCATTCCTCCTTTCACCCTTACGGAAAAATACCCGGAAAGTTGTCCCGAAAAGAGCAACCAAAAAGGGAAGAAACCAAAATAGTTCCTTCCCTCCATGTGAGAAAGCCATATCAAAACGAGATTGTAGGAGACGATGCCCACTTCGCCCCACTGACAAGACCCGACTATCCGGGAATTTGCTATCAATAATACAGTCTCCGGATCACCTCGGCACAGGCATCCTTCCCCATACCGCAACGAATCTCCGGATGGTA
>JAXJVC010000307.1:0-2684 GCA_036308745.1 Oscillospiraceae bacterium
CATATCGGCGTAACTCCGGGAGGTATACAGGGACACCTTTTCCACACCGCTGATGTCCTCCAGCTCCCGGCGGGTCTCCTGGGTGATGAGCCGGACACCGCTTGGGATGCTGCTCCAGGACATATCATAGGGATAGCCGCCCTGGTTGAGCTGCACGGTTACCACATTGTTGCCCGCGCCGATCAGATTCTCCTTGATCTGCTCGTTGGTACCCTTGATGGTGGAAACGATGGTAATAATGGCGGCGATACCGATGATAATGCCCAGCATAGTCAGAACGGAGCGAAGCTTGTGGCTCCAGATACCCTGGAAGGCCAATCTGATATTTTCAATCATAATGTTCCCTCCTTATCAGCCGTAGAGGTTGCTCATGTCGCCCTCTTCCGCTTTCGCGCCAGGCTTGACGTTCTTGCCATAGGGGAAGGCAACCAGATCTTCTGCGGTCAGACCCTCCAGAATTTCGGTATAGCTGCCCCACAGATCCTTGCCGGTGGTAACATACCGCTGTTCCAGCTTTCCGTTCTCCCCCAGCACATAGACATAGCTCCTGCCGCCTTCGGTACGGAGGAAGGGCTTCTGCAGGTATACGCCGTTTTCACTTTCTCCGGCGGAGTACATGACGCTGACATAGCGTCCCGCCTGCAGGTCGGCGCTGCCGTCCACAAAGACGAAGAAGGGATAATACGAAGCGTTGGGGTTGCCCATGCCGTTCCAATAGCCGTCCCTTGCGGGGAAGTCCCCCATGGAAGATATGGTTCCGGTATAAGTCATGCCGGTGTTCCAGTCATTGACAGTGACTTCCTGACCGATCTGCATCTTGTCCTTTTCCAGTTCGCTGACGAAGCCCTCCACATAGAAGCCGCCGCCACCGGATACCTTCAGCACGGGTTGCATGGTCTGCTTGGCTTCCTCCTCCGTCAATACAGAGACCACTTCGCCGTCGATTTCGGCGTAAACGTTGCCGTCATTGACCTCGGTCTGCATGATCTTATAGTTGGCCTCTGCCATTTTGATCTGGAACTCCAGATCTTTGATCTTTTTCTCCTGATCAGCCCGCATTTCCGCGATCTGGCCCGCGGTAAAGCCACTGCCAAAATCGATCTCCGGGCGGTTCACTTCCTCACCCTCGCCGGTCTGGACCATCATGTGGTCCGTAACCACGGCATCAGAGAACTGGAAGCGGAAGCCGTCAGAGCCTTTGGTGACCTTCAGTCCCTGCCAGATCAGGCGGTTGCCCAGAGACATATTGCCCTGGGTGACCTTGATGACCACATAGTAGGAGTTGACATCAAAATGCTCATGTTCCGGCTCGGTCTCCCCGGGCTGGGTCTCCTGGGGTTTGCTTTCCTCGGGCTGAGTCTCCTGAGGTTTTGTCTCCTCAGGCTTGGTCTCCTGAGGTTTGGTTTCTTCCGGTTGGGTTTCCTGGGGCTTGGTTTCCGCAGGCTGGGTCTCCTGGGGCTTGGTCTCCACAGGCTGGGTTTCCTCAGGCTGTGTCTCATCAGGGGCATCCCCATCCGGCCAGAAATCCGGGAAGAACGCGGAGGCGCTGGAAGGGGTCTTTGCCGCGTTATCATTCTGGTACTCCTCAGCCTTTTCCCGAATGGCTTCAAAGAGGGCATCGTCAATGGCCGCGCCGCTGTTCAGCCAGCAGATCAGCGCCTTTTCCGGGCTGCTGCCGTCGTAGGATTTTTGCTGGGAGATCTTGTATGCGCCGGTCAGGGCGCTGCCCAGGTTCTCGTCCTCGTCCTCTTCTTCCTCGAACTTGGGAATCACCATGGGCTTCATGCGGTTGATTTTTTTCAGCTGGTCCTGGGCATCCTCCAGCTGGAGCTTCAGTTTCTCCACATCCAGCCGCTTCCGCTCCAGCTCCAGGTCGCTGAGGGTAGTATCGAAGGACATCAGCAGATCGCCCTTCTTCACGGTGTCACCGGCCTGGACAAGGATCTCAGTGACAGTCTGGGTATCCGTTAAGTAAACGGTCTGGATCTTGTCGGTGGTGACGGGGCCGTAGCTCTCCTGGGAATCGCCCCAGTATTCCGTCATGCCCACATAGTCAAAGGGATAGACATACACAGGCTCGGAGCTGTTATGCCCTGCGTAATACCAAATGCCGCATCCGATGGCAATGACCAGAACAATGGCGGTCACGGACAGGATCAGCTTTTTTCTGGTTTTGAAGGTCTGCTTCCAATCAAGCTTCTTCATCAGCCGCACCTCCCTCCTGGTTCGTTTCCTCCCCGGTCCGCAGCTCGCCGTCCAGAATGTGGTAGGTCTTGTCGGCGCAGGCGGCGATGGCAGGCTCATGGGTAATCATAATGATGGTCATGCCCTCATCGCTGAGCTTGCGGAAGATCTCCATGATCTGGGCACCGGATTTGGTATCCAGCGCGCCGGTAGGCTCATCCGCCAGCAGAAGGTCGGGCTTTCCCACCATGGCCCGGGCAATGGCAATACGCTGGCACTGGCCGCCGGACAGCTGATTGGGCAGGAAAGTCATCCGGTCCTCCAGGCCCACGGCCTTCAACGCCTCCATGGCCCGCTCCCGGCGCTCCGCCAGGGGCACATCCCCATACAGCAGAGGCAGGGCCACATTTTCAATGGCATCCATCTTGGGCAGCAGGTGGAAATGCTGGAACACGAAGCCGATGTGCTTGTTGCGGATTTCTGCCATGGCATCGTCGTTC
>JAXJVC010000308.1:0-1661 GCA_036308745.1 Oscillospiraceae bacterium
CGGCGTTATCCACCAGGAAGACCTTGTCGCAGTGTTCTCGGCAAATCATAGCTAACCGGCCTGTGTTGGAACTTTTGGGGTCTCCTACAACGACCATCGCCTGACAGATCTCACTCAATTCAGCGGCTTCGCTTTGCCTATACTCAGTTGCTCTACATATTGTATCAAAAATTTTCAAGTTAGTAAACTGTTTTTTTGCAAAATCACCGCACATTTTCCACAAAGATTCTGTGGAAGTTGTTTGCGAAACCATGCAAATTGCCGAATCTTTCAGATCCTCCCGGGATCTGACCCAATTTTGCAGCTCCTCAGGGCCGGAGAATACCCGGCAGTCCCCGCACCATCCGGCAATACCCTCCACCTCAGGATGTGTGGGCGTTCCGATGATAACAGGAAGCCGTCCCTCCTCCTCTGCACGGCTGACGATGCCATGGATCCGTTTGACAAAAGGACAGGTGGCATCGATAATCTCCACTCCCCGGCTTTCCAACCGCTCGTACACCGCCCGGGATACGCCATGGGAACGGATGATAACGGTCTCTCCGGGCTGGGCTTCCTCCGGAGTCTCAATGACTCGGACACCCATGTTCCGAAATTTATCCACCACATGGCGGTTGTGGATGATGGGACCGAGGGTTGCGACCTTCTTCCCTGCCTCCGCAGCCTGCTCCACCAGCTCCACTGCCCGACTGACGCCAAAGCAGAACCCGGCAGACTTTGCGATCCGGACGCTCATTGGGACACCTTCTTCTCGATGATCTCCCGAATGGTTGCGATAACCTGATCGACGTCCATCTCGGAGGTATCCACCTTGATGGAATCCCGGCACATCTTCAAAGGGGCCACCTCCCTGTGGGTATCCTGATAGTCCCGCTGCTGGATTTCCTTGAGGATCTGGTCGTACTTTGCCTTCTGGCCCTTGGCCTGCAGCTCCTCGGTACGACGCTGAGCCCGAACCTCAGCAGAAGCCGTCAGGAAGATCTTCACCGTAGCCTTGGGCAGCACCACGGTACCGATATCCCGGCCGTCCATAATGACGTTATGTTGCTTTGCCACGTCCCGCTGCATATCCAGCAGCATATCCCGAACGATGGCGTGGGCGGAAATCAGGCTTGCCTTCTGGGAGATGTCCTGAGTACGAATGTCTGCGGTGACATCCATGCCGTTCATGATCATATGCTGAAGACCCTCTTCATCGTATTCGATGCCCACAGTCAGCTCGTCGATGTAGCGGGTAACGCCATCAATGTCCTTCGGGCTGATGGCCAGCAGGTCAAAAAAGTATGCCACGGTGCGGTAAATGGCACCGGTATCCACATAATAATAGCCCAGTTCCTTTGCCAGACGGCGGGCAATGGTAGACTTGCCGGCACCGGCAGGGCCGTCAATGGCGATGGAGATTTTCTTTGCCATAATATTATCCTCTTTCTAAATCGTTAACCGTTTCTCAGTTTTGCCAATGCGGCAGCTTCTCTTGCCACCACTTCTTCCGGGGTCAGGCCCAGACGTCTGCCTGCCTCCTCGGGGCCCATGGGCTGGCCGCCTTCCAGACCGAAGCGCAAGGTCAGCAGCTTCGCATCGGTTTCACTCAAACCGGACAAAAGATCGGAGATGCGCTGGCGCATCTGGAACAGGGCTGTGTTTTCCACCGCCTGGTCCTC
>JAXJVC010000309.1:0-3445 GCA_036308745.1 Oscillospiraceae bacterium
AATCAGTTCGATAAGAATTTGTTAGTTATGGAGGAAAACAAAATGATTACCTGTAAAGAAGTGGATAAATCTTTTTTTGAATTATATGATAAAGTTGCTATGAATGTAAATGTGCACTCGGAATATAAAGTCAAAAGAATTAATAATGGTCTGGGTGGTTTTATTTTAGAGGAAGTACAAGTTGAACCATATATCAAAGACTTGAGTATCTATGAACGTGCAACAGAGTATGAAAATGAATTTGATATTACCAATTGGAAATTTTATATGGCGTTTGATGGTGATATCCCTGTCGGAGCAATGACAGTTGTTGGAAAAACGGAAGGATTAAACATGCTTTATGGCAGGGAAGATGCTTGCGTGTTATGGGATATTCGCATTGCTGATACATATAAACGCAAAGGAATTGGACAAAAGTTGCTGGATATGGGCATTCTAAATGCCCAAAAAGACGGATATCGGCAAATGATTATTGAATGTCAGAATAACAACGTTCAAGCATGCAAATTTTATCAAAAACAAGGAGCCGTATTAGCTAAAATAGATATGTATGCTTATTATTTAGACCCTGAAATAAGAAACGAAATTCAATTTGTATGGTATTTAGATATTTAGACAATTCCAATTGGTAGAACGGAGACCTCACGCTATGTTTCGTTACTTTTCACCCGTTCTGCGAGTATATTATAAGAGAGGTGACAGATATGGGCAGTGAAAGCATTGCCTTGCCCCGGGAGTTGGGCAGGCTGATCGATGGGCAGCCCTATGTTACGGACAACATAGGCTTATCCGGTTCTCAGGTATTGCTGTTTGAGGACAAAGTATTGAAAATTCAGCCGGCAGGGCAGGAGACCCGGGCGGAGCACGCCATGATGACCTGGCTGGAGGGAAAACTGCCGGTGCCCCGATGCCTGTATCACGCTGAGGAGAATGGCCTTAATTACCTGCTGATGACGAAAATCCACGGGGATATGTCCTGCGATGCCATGTATATGCGGGAACCCCGGATCCTGATTTGGGCGCTGGCGGAGAGCCTGAAGCAGCTGTGGCAGGTGGATGTTTCCGATTGCCCTGTGAAATGGGACTTGAAGCATAAGCTTGCCCTTGCGGAAACGCTGGTAGAGCAGGGGAAAGTGGATGTGGAGAACACGGAGCCGGAGACCTTTGGGGAAAATGGCTTCCGGGATCCACAGGCATTGCTCCGGTGGCTGCAGGAACATCAGCCGAAGGAGGATCTGGTGCTGTCCCACGGTGATTTCTGCCTGCCAAACGTATTTCTCGAAGATGGCCACCTGTCAGGCTTGATCGATCTGGGAAGAATGGGCATTGCGGACCGCTGGCAGGACATCGCCCTGTGCTACCGCAGCTTAAAACACAATGCTGACGGCAGATACACAGGTGTGTCCTACGAAAATGTGGATCCCAATCTGCTGTTTGAAGCCCTGGGGCTGGAGCCGGACTGGGAAAAGCTGCGCTACTACACCCTGCTGGATGAATTGTTTTGAATTTGTACATGAAAAAAGCAGATACCCGGGCTGGGTATCTGCTTTTGCTCATTTTGCGATGATGTGCTTGAATTTACCGCTGATGGGATTTGCCTGGGGCAGTTCTTCGGACAGGAAAACTTCGGTGGTGACACCGTTTTGGGAAAGATAGGCTTCCACGGCCTGCTTTGCCTGGGGGAAGAGGGTGCCCTTGTTCTCTGCGATGATCCGCAGCTCCAGACGGTCATCCTCCTGCTGGATGAGCTGGAACCGCTGGATGCCATGGACCTCTTTCAGCACGGCGTACAATGACATGGGGGCAACGCGGACGCCGTTGGCAAAGACCAGGATATCGTCGGTACGGCCTTCCAGAGTCAGCCAGGGCCGGTTGTTTCCGCAGGCGCAGGGTTCGTTGTGGAGGACAATCCGGTCGGTGATCTCGAAACGGATGATGGGGCAGACCTTGTTTGCCAGGTTTGTCAGCAGCATTTTGGCGGACTGGGTGCCGAAGGGGACAGGCTGGTTATTTTCGTCCACAGCCTCCAGGATGACCCAGTCGTCGTTGATATGGAAGTGCTTTTCCGTACATTCGCAGGCGATGGTGCCGCCCTCGGTGCAGGAGTAGTTGGTTTGGACATAGCAGCCGAAGACCTGGGACAGGTGGCTGCGAACATCGTCGGTGAGCTTCTCGCCGCCGGTCATAATGATGGCGGGGTGGATGTTCAGGTTTCCCTTCTCCTGTTCCGCTGCCAGAACTTCCAGGGCGGTGGGGTAGCAGCCCACCATGGAGGGCTGGTAGTCATTGAGGAAGCTGACAATCTCGGCAGTGGGCTTGCGGACCTCGCAGGTCTTCATGTGATTTTTCTTCCAGGGCATCTTCCGCAGGTTGTATTTGACAGAGCCGCTGGCGAGATAGAAGCCGTTGTCCGCAAAAAGGGCCAGGGTCTTCTTTCCGGCCTTCATAAAGGCAGTCATATCCTCGGGCCGGGCAAAGCTGCGCAGTACGCCGATGGCGGAGGAGACGTTGATGGTGGTGTCGTCGTGAAGCACGATGCAGGGATTTCCGGTGGAGCCGGAGGTGGTGTAGACCAGGTACTTGCCGTCCAGCTTTTTGCCCACGTTGGAAAGGTCGGACATGAAGGTGTCCACCTTTTCTCTGGTGATGCTCCGATCGGTCATCCAGCGGTCAAAATTGGCCATCATGGTGGCCTTGTTGGTCACAGGCAGGGAAGTTAAGGGGGCGTTTTCATCCACATCCTTGTAGGCCTCCGCATAGTAGGGGCTGTTGGCCTTGGCGTACTTTACAAGTTCCCGCAGACGCTTATGCTGCAGAGCATTGCGCTGCTCAGGGGTCATGGAATCGGCCTTTTTGGTCAGGGCCATGGCTTGCAGTAATCCGATTTGTTTCATTGTGTCCTCCTTTTCGCGCCGAGTACCATATCGGCAGCTGTCTGTTTCATCATTTCAGCAACCTGTTCGTCGGTGAAGTCCATATGGTTTACGCAGATCATGGTGCAGGCACCCATCAGGAACAGGACACTGCGCAGCAGGATGCTCTTGCAGGACTCCACATCAAGCTGGTAAAGGGTAGCCATCTTTTCAATCATCGCCTGATTGCTCTCAAAATCCATCATCACATCCATCAGGGTATTTCCCTGGAAGCTGTTGGACAGATAGACCAGACGGTACAGATTGGGGCGGTTTCTGGCAAGATCAATGACCAGCTTTGTAACCCGGGGGAGAAAGTCCGGCTTGTCGGAAAAAGACAAGATCTCTTTCACCAGCACATCGCAGGTGTATTCAAAGGTGGCTTGCCGCAGGGCTTCCATGGTGGGGAAGTGGCTGAACACCGGTTGGATGGAACAGCCTGCGGCTTTTGCCACACTGCGGGAAGTGACGGCATCGATGCCCTGTTCCTCTGCAATCTGAAAGGCGCAGGCCAGAAGCAGTTCCCGGGTGAT
>JAXJVC010000310.1:0-2559 GCA_036308745.1 Oscillospiraceae bacterium
AGAATAACCAAGACATAATATACACTTCTTTCTGCTTGTTTTTATTTAGGGACCGATGTCCCTGAGATTCTTAATTCAGAGACACGAGTCCTGCGTCTACCATTTTCTGCAGGGACATCAGAATGCCCAGCTTGGCATGGCACCAGGTCAGGCCGCCCTGGAAGTAGACAGCGTAGGGGGGACGGATGGGTCCGTCAGCGGAAAGCTCAATGGAGCTGCCCTGAACGAAGGCACCGGCTGCCATGATGACCCGGTCCAGATAGCCGGGCATATCGCTGGGCCAGGGTGTGGCGAAGGAATCCACAGGCGCGGCGGCCTGGATGCCCTTGCAGAAGGCGATCATGCCTTCCTCGCTGCCCAGCTCCACGGCCTGGATGATGTCGTGGCGGCTTTCGGTGGCGTTGGGGACGCAGCGGAAGCCCAGAGGCTCATAGAGATTGGCGGCAAAAATGGCGCCCTTTTCTGCACCGGCTACCACCGTGGGAGCCAGGAAGAAGCCCTGGTAGAGTGCAGTCATCAGACCCAGGTTTGCGCCTACTTCCTGACCCAGGCCGGGCGCGGAAAGCCGGTAGGCGCAGCGGTCTACGCATGCTTTGGTACCGGCAATATAACCGCCGATGGGTGCCAGTCCGCCGCCGGGGTTCTTGATGAGGGAACCGACGGTCATGTCCGCGCCTACATCGGAAGGCTCGATGGTCTCCACGAACTCACCGTAGCAGTTATCCACCATGACGATGATGTCGGGCTTGATATTCTTGCAGAAAGCGATCAGCTCGCCGATCTGCTTTACGGAGAAGGTGGGGCGGGTGGCGTAGCCCTTGGAACGCTGGATGGTGACCATTTTGGTCTTGGGGTTGATTGCTTTGCGGATACCCTCATAGTCGAAGGTGCCGTCAGGCAGCAGGTCCACCTGGTTGTAAGTCACGCCGTACTCGGCAAGGGAGCAGGGGCTGGGACGGATGCCGATGACCTCCTGGAGGGTGTCATAGGGCAGGCCCACAGGGGACAGCAGCTCGTCACCGGGGAGCAGGTTTGCACTGAGGGCAACAGTCAGGGCATGGGTGCCGCAGGTGATTTGAGGGCGGACCAGGGCGGCCTCGGTGTGGAACACATCGGCATAGACCCGCTCCAGATTGTCCCGGCCATAGTCATCGTAGCCATAGCCGGTGGTGGCAGCGAAGCAGGCGGCACTGACCCGGTTCTTCTGCATGGCCCACAGGACCTTGGCCTGATTGTGCTCGGCCACCTGGTCGATGGCGGCAAACCGTTCTTTCAGATTCTCTATGGTTTTTTCGCCGTAGGCATAGACCGCGGGGGAAACGCCCATGGTCTGATACAGTTCCAGTAATTCTTCCATATTTATTGATCCTCTTTTTTTACATTGTTTAGAATTTCATTTGCCAGATTATTCAAGATCTCCGGCCGGGATACGATAAGGCCGGTATCCGATTCCCCCAGGATCAGCAGGGTATCCCCGGGTTTGATTCCAAACAGCTCCCGGGCTTCCTTGGGGATGACGATCTGCCCCCGGTCTCCTACCTTTGCCGTGCCGAAGACCCGTTGGGGATTTTGCTTACCCAGAATGTGTTTGCCTCCAGGCATATCATCACTCCTTGTAAAGTCACATTTTTCATACTTTTCACACTGGGGGATTATAAACAATTCCGCCCCGGTTGTCAATACCGGGGCGGGAAAAAGGTCAGGGATTCACAGTAAAAGTTGTATCGATCAGATCATTATCGTTCCAGTTGTCGGCATTGTAGACCCGGATGGGGAGGGTGAGGGTTTCTACCTCGGTGATGCCGTTTTCCTCAAAATCCTGGCTCATCCAGCTTACGGTGGTAACGCTGCGCTTCCCGGGAGCCACGGTCTCAGCCCAGAAGGGATCGCACATGAAGCCGTTCACTGCCGCGTCGCCAATGGAGAACATGAGGTTCTTGTCTGTTTTGTTTTCCAGATAGACGTTCATGGTATAGCCCCAAATGTTTTCGGGGTCAAAGCCGGTAACGATCATGGTGCAGTAGTCGTCATCAAACAGCACGATCTCGCCCTCCGCGCTCTGGCGGGTGAAGGGCTGGATGGCATCCTCACCCAGAGGACAGATGCGGATGCTTTCGTTTACAAGGTCCTCAGCATCCCAATTGTTGCTGTCGTAGACACGAAGGGTAAATTCGATTTCGGTGACGGTCTCGATGCCGCTGCGCTTCAGATCCTCCTCCATGAAGCGGATCTCCTCGTTAGCCTTCATGCCGGCGGAAACGGTGACGGCCCAGAAGGGGTCGCACATAAAGCCGTTAACGGAGGCGTTGCTGACGGAGAACATCAGCTCTTTGTCGGTCTTGTTTTCCAGGTAGGTCTTCAGGGTGTAGCCCCAAAGTCCGTCCTCCTCGATGGCGGTGATCTTAACGGTGCAGTTCTCGTCTTCCCGCAGGATGATCTCCTCGAAGGCGGCGGGGGCAGTAGTGGAGGGCTGGGTCTGCTCTGTCTGAGCGGGAGCGGAGACCGCGGGGACAGTTGCTGCGGGCTCGCTGCCACAGGCGGCAAGAACCGCTGTCAGAG
>JAXJVC010000311.1:0-3803 GCA_036308745.1 Oscillospiraceae bacterium
AGCCTGCTTACCCGGAAATGGGTCCTCTGGCTGCCAAATGGTTTGATCATACCGGCTGTGATGTTTGGTTTCTTTCCCGGGTCACAGAGGTATCCCGTGAGGCTGACGTTTGGAACCTGACTGTCAGTACTATCGGCGGCAGCTTTTTCATAACCTCCGATCACCTACTGGATACGACCCCGGACTTTGATCTGCACTGGTTCTTCGGGGAAAGCGCGCCAAAGGGAACCCTCTCTCTGACTGTGGCGGCAGAAAATGGGTTTGATTTTCTCCCTGTACCCGAGGGACATTCCATGGCGGAGGCCCGGGCCGCTGTGTGGGAGTGTTATCCCCAGAAAATACTTGCTTTCGCGCCTGCGCTGTCCTTTGCCCCTGCGGAAGGACTCCGCTCGGTTTGGTATCCTTCCAACGCGGCAGGAAGTGTGGCGGATGCCATGGAACTGGGACTGCATCTGAACGCGTTTTCCACACCCGTACCCTGCCGGGGAGAAGTGCTGGAGGAAGCGGCCGACATAGTTGTGGCGGGGCTGGGGGTAGCCGGTTCCATGGCCGCCATCCGGGCAGCCCGGAGCGGCCTGCGGGTGATGGGAATGGAACAGCTTGGATTCCCCGGCGGCACCAATACCGCCGGTGCCATTCAAGGTTACTACGCTGGCGTGAAGGGCGGCCTGTATCAGCAGATCGACCGCCGGGCAGACGAGATTGGAAGCAAATTTGTTTCCTGTCATGTGGCCTACAGCAAATCCATTGCGATTCAGGAAGCACTTTCGGACGCAAATGTCATTACCAAATACGATGCCCGGGTATGTCAGGTGCTGACCCAGGGACAGCGGGTGGTTGGCCTTCTGTACCGGGATGCCGAGGGCCTGCATCGGGTGAACACCAAAATGGTCATCGACGCGACAGCGGATGGCACGGTCTGCCGTCTGGCCGGATGCGAAATGCTCCCGGGCCGGGAAAGCGACGGCGGCTTCATGACCTTTTCCAATACCTGCCAGTACTATGACCGTACACTGAAGAGAATGTGGTGGGACAACCGGGATAACGGAATTCTGAACCAGTATGATCCCATCCAAATGGGGCATCAGCTGCTGCGCTCTTCCTGGGAGGACAACCAGCTTCCCCCGCTTCCGGATCCCAATAAACGGTATCTTGGCATCGCGCCCCTGATCGGTATTCGTCAGGGGCAGCGGATCTTGGGAGAGGAAGTTCTGACCTTTTCTGATTTCCTGCAAGGCAAACTGACAGAACAGCCCATTTTCTGGTGCCGCACCAATCTGGACACCCACAACAAGGAATTCGCGCTGGAGGACAGAATCCTGCGGGACTGGTTTACCATTGGAGGAATGTGGGGCTGGAATGTGGGGGTGCCTGTGGGTGTGGGGACCTTGATTCCCAAGGGCTGGGACGGCATTCTGGCTTCCGGAAGGTGCCTGTCCTGTGATCACAATTTCTCTCAGGGAGTGCGCATGATGGATGACTGCTCCAAATCCGGTGAGGCGGCGGGGGCATTGGCAGCGCTTTCCATAGAACTGGGGGAAGTTCCGCAGAAGGTTCCCTACAAATTATTGGAAGCAAAACTGGAAGAGACGGGCTGCATCAAATCCGGGGACTGCCTTCGTATCGAGCGTCAGGGAAAGGAGCCTCTGCGGCTGCGGGCAGATACCTTTCCAGAATTATGGCTAGACGAACAGAAGATTTTGGAACAACTGGGGACCGATTGCCCGGGCTACGCCATCTGGTCCGCGAAAATACGGGGCGGAAGCAGCATCCCGATGCTGCAATCCGCACTGTCATCGGAAAATCTGCGACTTCGGTGTCACGCTGCGCTGGCCCTCAGTCTGCTGGACGATGCTTCCAGCGAGGATATCCTGCTGGATATGGCAAAGGACCGTTCCGGGTGTGCTCCAAACACCAGCTATATGTACGTCATGCCCTATGCCGTCTCCGCCATTTCCGCACTGGGACGGCTGGGAAGCAAAAGAGCCGTTCCGGTGCTGATGGAAATTTTGGAGGACCCTTACCACCACTTTCAGGCCCAATGGAACCGGCTGATCACAAACGAGGAAGATGCCGCTTTCCAATTTGCCTCCCACGCCGTTTCGGCACTGGCAGAAATTGAGACAAAACACCCGGGCAGTGTCCCTATGGAACAAATTCAGGCCCTGTTTTTACGCCCGGACTTTCCGGGCGGCGTGACCATGATGGGTACACCTAAACGCTGGAATTTCCGGGATGCCTTGGCGAAGCTGATTTGAACTGACGTAAATGACCATTCAGTAACAGGGTAAACAGGGCGGAACACAATGGCTGTGTCAATGTGACTGCGGGAAGCAATGCCGTGGATTTAACCGGGTATTTTTTGGGAAGGTTAACGGTCCCGGAAAAACAGTTGGGACAAAACAATGTTCTGTCCTGGCACTGCCGGCGTCAGTGCGGAAAGGAAACCATCGTCAGGTACACAAACCTTTTATCTCGGGACCTACGACATAATTGAGGATGCTGTCAAAGCCAGAAAATGCGGTGAAGAAATGCACGAGGATATTCTGGAGTGGTACTATTAACCGCATCCAAAGAATGCATCAGATAAAGAATCAGTGGATACGGATTTGCCGGTAGGCATTCAATTACGACAAGGTCGATTCCATTCTGATTGCCCCCAAAAAGCTCAGGGCGAAAAAACTTCTCGTTGCAAAAGGCCTGCTGCAAAAACAAATTTTGCAGCAGGCCCTTTTGGCGTTCTGACGTTTTGAAATGAATATTCACAAACCATTTTTCCTTTGTGGGTACTCATTTCAAAACGGGCTGGGATTCCAAAGGGATAGCGGTTCCTTTGGCCCGGGGTCATCCAATAGGGGCGGGGAGCACCCTGTTGGCAGAGGTATCCAAAGGGGACGGCGTTCCCTTGGCAGTGGTTTCCAAAGGCGGCAGAGCTGCCTTGGCGGGAGGAATCCAAAGGAGGGCAGCGCCCTCCGTGGCCGGAAGAATCCAATGAAACCAGAGGTTTCGTGGCACACGACTTTGCCCGCAAAGTCTAGTGTGTTATACCTTTTGCGACCGCTGTTGCCGGAAAGGGGATGCTGCCTTACTGAGCATGCCATTTCCGGTGACAGCAGAACAGGCGGATTTCGGGTCCCTTCGGGGCGGGAAATGTGTGGATTCGCTTACGCGAAATCCGGCTGTTCGGGTGTAGGTGGTGAAGCGGAATGGAGGAAATCTGGGAAGCGGATTTTTGTAATAGAGCTGCATCACCGGGGGAGCAAGAGGTATATCACACTCCCGTCCCACCGCAGTGACGCATCCAAAAATGTTGCGCCAATCTTAGAGATCTTTAAAATGCTCTGCATTATTTCTTCCGAAAAAGCTCTTCAGTTCTACCACTGCAACCGTACTCAGTTTGCGGAGATCTTCCACGTAATTGCAGACGCGGCCGATAGAAAACAGATAGTAAACATTGTCGTAGAAGGGCCGTGCTGTGGTCGTGGCCTTTTCGATTTTCTGGAACACATCTTTCGGAAAACCAATCTCTGGGTCATCCCAGATCTTCATGTAAAGGTCATGATCCCTGTCATGCTGAACGAAGTCAAGCAGGCACCCGTTGATGGTCACATCATACTGGCTCGGATTATCTTTGCCGATATGGTATCCCGAATAATACAACGATGTGTTTTTGAAAAACCATCGCCAGCAGAGCTTCCGAAAATAATATTTGGTAGCGCAGTCATCGATCCAAAAGGTCAGCTCCTTCACCGTATCCTCTGACAGAGAATCGCTAAACTCATGCTGCCGGGGGAAGTAAAGCT
>JAXJVC010000312.1:0-4968 GCA_036308745.1 Oscillospiraceae bacterium
CCCGGCCACGCCGACTTCGGTGGCGAGGTGGAGCGTATTTTGAAGATGGTCAACGGCGTTATCCTGCTGGTGGACGCCGCCGAAGGCCCCATGCCCCAGACCCGCTTTGTTCTGCAGAAGGCCCTGGAGCTGGGCCACAAGGTCATCGTGGCCGTCAACAAGATTGACAAGCCCGACGCCCGGATCGAGGAGGTCATGGAGGAGGTCCTGGAGCTGCTGCTGGACCTGGACGCCACCGACGAGCAGTTCAATTCTCCCACCATTTTCTGCTCCGGCCGCCAGGGTACCGCTGCCTACGGCCCCGATGAGGTAGGCACCGACCTGACCCCCCTGTTTGAGACCATCGTCAAGTATATCGATGCCCCCGCCGGCGATGAGACCGCCCCTCTGCAGCTGCTGGTTTCTTCCATTGATTATAATGAGTATGTGGGCCGTATTGCTGTGGGCCGTGTGGAGCGTGGCTCCATCCGTGTAAACCAGGAAGTCACCATCTGCGACTTCCATGACCCTGAACTGAAGCACAAGGGTAAGGTTGTGGCTCTGTACGAGTTCGACGGCCTGGGCAAGAACCCCATCCAGGAGGCACACGCCGGTGAGATCGTGGCCCTTTCCGGTATGGCGGATATTACCATCGGCCGTACCCTCTGCGCTCCCGACTGTGTGGAGCCTCTGCCCTTCGTGAAGATCAGTGACCCCACCATCGAAATGACCTTCGCCGTCAACGATTCCCCCTTCGCCGGCAAGGAGGGCAAGTACGTCACCTCCCGGAACCTGCGGGACCGGCTGGAGAAGGAACTGCTGAAGGACGTTTCCCTCCATGTCAACGAGCAGGGTACCGATTCCTTCAACGTGGCAGGCCGCGGCGAGATGCACCTTAGCATCCTCATGGAGACCATGCGCCGGGAAGGTTATGAGTTCTCCGTTTCCACCCCCCGCGTGCTGACCAAGACCATCGACGGCAAGCTCTGCGAGCCTATCGAGCGGATGGTTGCCGACGTGCCCGAGGAGTGCATGGGCGCGGTCATCGAGAAGATGGGCCGCCGGAAGGCAGACCTGCTGGGCATGACCCCCATGGGCAGCCGCTACCGTCTGGAGTTCCTGGTCCCCTCCCGTGGCCTGTTCGGCTACCGCAGCGAGTTCCTTACCGATACCCGTGGCGAGGGCATCATGTCCTCCGTCCTGGATTCCTACGCACCTATGAAGGGCGAGATTGAGCGCCGTCTCACCGGCTCCCTCATCGCCCATGAATCCGGTGAAGCCGTGGCCTACGGCCTGGGCGCAGCCCAGGAGCGCGGTGCCATGCTCATCGGTGCAGGCACCCCTGTCTATGCCGGCATGGTTGTTGGTATCTGCAGCCGGAACGAGGATATGACCGTCAACGTCTGCAAGCGCAAGCAGCTGACCAATATGCGCGCCGCAGGTTCCGACGATGCCATCCGCTTGGTGCCCCCCAAGATCATGTCTCTGGAGCAGTGCCTGGAGTTCCTGGCAGATGACGAACTGCTGGAATGCACGCCCAAGAGCCTGCGCATCCGCAAGCGGGAGCTGGACCACGGCATCCGTATGCGTAACCTGATGAAGAAGCGCGCCCAGGAGCAGGGCTGAGCCGAATCGCCCCAGGGTTTCCCTCTGTAATGGGAATCAAGGGATAAAGCGAGCAAAAGAGTGAACAAAACTGTCATCCTGAGCGAGCATAGCGAGTCGAAGGATCTTCGCATTCGCAAATTTGAGGGTGCTTACCAGCGCCTTTGGCGCAGGTGACATCTATAACGTCGTACTGCCAAGATCCCTCGAATCGCTTCGCTCCCTCGGGATGACAGCGCTTCCCTGCGAATTCCCATCCTGCGGAAAAACATAAATAGATTCTGGAAAGGAAATGCCTATGAAACGGACCGCCCTGAAGATCCTTGTTACGGTGCTGGCACTGGTGCTGGCAGCAGAGCTTGCTTTCCTCTTCCTGTTCCTGCGGGGCAGGGAAGATACCCCCGAGACCCAGCCTGTCCTCCAGACCACTGAGACTACTGCGGCTCCCACGGAGACCACCCTGGCTCCCACCACGGAGCCTGCCACGGAGCCGACTACCGAACCTACCACGGAGCCTACGACAGAGCCTACCACCGAACCTCCTACGGAGCCTCAGCCCGAGCATTTCACCCTGACCTTCGTGGGTGACTGCACCCTGGGCAGCGCTCCCAACCAGTATAACGTGATGTACAGCTACCTGTGGTTTACCGGGGAGGACTATGAGTACCCCTTCCGGAACGTGAAGGAATACTTTGAAAACGATGACCTGACGGTGGTGAACCTGGAGGGAACCCTCTACGACGGTACCGGCCCCAATTCCGGCGCCCAGTTCACTTTCAAAGGCCCCACCTCCTATGTGAACATTCTGACCCAGAACTCCGTGGAGGCGGTGTCCTTTGCCAACAACCACACCATGGACTACCGCCAGGAGGGCTACGATTCCACCCTGAATACCCTGACGGAAGCTGGCCTTCCCTATGTGGAAAAGGACGGCTCCATGCTGGTGACCACCGAAAGCGGCCTGACTGTGGGCTTCTACGCCATCGCCTTCCAGATGGACAAGAAGGACATGGAGCAGGAGATCCGGGCCCTGCGGGACAAGGGCGCGGAGATTGTGGTGGCCTCCATCCACTGGGGTGTGGAAGGCAGTTACCGTCCCCAGAAGGGTCAGAACAACTACGCTTATGCCGCCATCGATGCCGGCGCGGATATCGTTTACGGTCACCATCCCCATGTGCTCCAGCCCATTGAGGAATATAACGACGGCATCATCTACTACTCCCTGGGCAACTTCAGCTTCGGCGGTCACCACTGGCCCCGGGATCTGGATTCCGCCGTGCTGCAGCAGGAAATCATCCGGGATCCTGACGGCACCGTCTCCCTGGGAGAGCTGACCATCATCCCCGTGTCCTGCAGCAGCCTGCCTGCCCAGAATAACTTCCAGCCTACGCCCTACGAGGAAGGCTCCGATGAATATAACCGGGTCATCAGCAAGCTGGACGGAAGCTTTAAGGGCTATGACCTGACGGTGAACTACGGCTGATACATATGAAAAAACTTGTATGGATTTTGCTGGCGCTGCTGCTGTGCGGCTGCGGCCATGCCCAGCCGGAGACGGCAACCACCGCCCCTATAGAGACCACTTCCGCCCCCACAGAATCCACCCATGCCCCCACCATGGCCCCTACTACGGAGCCTGAAACCCAGCCCCAACCCGAGCATTTTACCCTGACTTTTGTGGGTGACTGCACCTTCGGCAGCAATATGGCCAACTGGTACGCACCCTACGGATTTATTCTGACTGTGGGGGAAAACTTCGATTATCCCTTCCAAAATGTGCTGGAATATTTCGAGAACGATGATTTTACCATGATCAACCTGGAAGGCCCCCTCTGCGATCAGGGCAACCCTGTCCAGAAAAAGCACACCTTCCGCGGCCCTTCCTCTTATGTGAATTTTATCACGAAAAATTCCATAGAGGCCGTAACTTTGGCCAATAACCACACTTTGGACTATGGAAAAAGCGGATATTCCACCACAATGGAAACATTGGAAACCGCAAAGGTTCCTTATGTAACCGAAAACAGCACCACCATCGTCACCACCGAAAGCGGCCTGACCATCGGAATCTACGCCGCAGTGTACAATTCCTGGGACCGGGAGGACCTGAAAGCTGATGTGGCAGCCCTGCGGGAGCAGGGGGTGGATCTGGTGATCTACGCCGTCCACTGGGGCACTGAGGGAAGCTACCGCCCGGTGAACAACCAGGCAGAGCTGGCCTATGAAGCCATCGACGCAGGCGTGGACATCGTCTACGGTTCTCATCCCCATGTGCTGCAAAAGGTGGAGGAATACAACGGCGGCATCATTTATTACTCCCTGGGCAATTTCTGCTTCGGCGGAAATCTCTATCCCCGGGATCTGGATTCTGCGATCCTGCAGCAGGAGGTCATCCGGGAGCCGGACGGTACCGTCTGTTTGGGGGAACTGACCATGATTCCTTGTTCTATCAGCTCCATTCCCGTACGGAACAACTTCCAGCCTACCCCCTATGAACCCGGGACGGAGGAATACGACCGGGTCATGAGTAAGCTCACCGGTACTTTCGCGGGAAATGATCTGAAGATAAGCTAAAAAAGTAAGAAAAAAATGTTGACCTGTTCGTGTTTTTCGGTTATAATGGCCTAGCATGACCATTAAGGTCAGTTACTATGTGTTGCTGCGGCCAAATATGGCTGTCGAGCATATTGAATTTTGACAGGAGGTGTAATGAGTATGAAGCGTACCTACCAGCCCAGCAAGCGTCACCGTTCCAAGGTTCACGGTTTCCGTCAGAGAATGGCTACTTCCAACGGCCGTAAGGTTCTGGCCCGCCGCCGTGCAAAGGGCCGCAAGGTTCTGTCCGCCTGATGCGCAGATCCGTGGGTGAAAACATAAGCGGAATAAACGCGCAAGAAAAGCGAAACGGGAGCTACAGCGGGGTGAATGCAGAGTTCGCCCCGCTCCCTTTTTAATGATGCACCTTCTCCAAAATGCCTTGCCGCCGGATCAGCGGACTTTTGGCTGCCCGGGTGACAAACCCCTTCTGCGAGAATGCCTGAAATAAGCGTCGGATAAAGGGCGACACACTTCCGCCACGGCTGCGCCGCGCCACCTCCCCTCCAGGGGAGGCTTTTGGGAGGTTTACCATGAAATTTTCCAGCAGTCTGAAATTGAATCATATTTTCCGGCGGCTGTACCACACTTCGGGACAGGCCGATGGCTATCTGGTGCTTTACGCCCGGAAGAACCGGACGGAGGGAAACCGGGTGGGCATTACCGTCAGCAAGAAGCTGGGAAAGGCCCATGTGCGTAACCGCACCCGCCGCCGCATCCGGGAGGTCTACCGCCTGAATGAAGAACAGTTCCAGCCCGGCTGGGACATTGTGGTGGTGGCCCGGAGCA
>JAXJVC010000313.1:0-1607 GCA_036308745.1 Oscillospiraceae bacterium
CTCCCACACCGGAGACAATCCGGGCTGCAGAACCAAATGAGTGGTTACCCCAGATGTGAGCAAGCCCCTGCTGATCTCCGAACACAGCGGCCATATGTTCCCCACCAAGGCCTACGACACCTGGCAGAAGCGGCAGGAGCATGCTCTGCGCCATGCCCGGGTGCTGGATGCTGTCATGGCAGACGATGAACACGTTGGCTGCTTCGGCTGGTGTATGTTCGATTATCCCACCCACAAGGACTTCGGCTCCGGCGACCGTGTCTGCTATCATGGCGTTATGGATGCATTCCGCAATCCCAAGCTGGCGGCTGCGGTCTATGCCAGCCAGGGAGATCAGCGCCCTGTACTGGTGGCGGGTTCCAACATGGACATCGGCGACAATCCCGGCGGAAGTGTAGGTGAGATCCATGTATTCACCAATGCGGAAACTGTTTCTCTGGATAAAAATGGAAACTTTGTCACCCGGCTGAGCCGGGGCGCGTGGAAGGCTCTGCCTCACGGTCCCCTGGTGATGGATGACATCGTGGGCTGCCTGCTGGAGACCCAGGAGGGCTACGATGAGAAGAAGGCAGATTTGGTGAAGGAATGCCTGCTGACCATCCAGAAGAAGGGCATGGAGGGCATGAACCCTGCGGAAATGGCCAAAATGGCTTACACCATGGTGAAATACGGCATGAAGTATGAAGACGCCAACGCCCTTTATGGCAAGTATATCGGCAACTGGGGCGGCGAGGCCACCAAGTGGCGGCTGGACGCTGAGACGGACGGAGAAGTGGTGGCATCGGTCACCTACTGCCCCAGCGCAAAGCTCCATCTGGAGGTGACCCCCAGCCATACCGAGCTGCGAGAGGGAGACACCTACGACATGGCGGCGGTGCGCGTCCGGGTGCTGGACGAGTACGGCAACATTGCGCCTTATGCCCAGCTCCCTGTCGTGTTCACCCTGGAGGGCTGTGCCGAATTGGTTGGCCCCGCTGTGGCTGCCGCCGAGGGTGGTATGACCGGCACCTATGTGAAGACCACCGGAAACACCGGCGAGGCAAAGCTTACCGTTACGACTGCCCAGACCGAGCCGGTAACAGTCGTGTTCCAAATTAGAAATAAGGAATGAGGCGTTAGGAATTGGAGTGGGGGTAATTCCTAACTTCTAACTCCTGATTCCTAATTTAGGGTGCAGCCGGAATCAGTTGACAAGTTTTTTGGAAAGTGGTATGATTTCCGGTATATTACAGAAAAAGGAGACCCCATAGATGAGTTTTGTTTATCGCGGCCTGAAGGCCGAACTGACCCGCCATATTATTACTGACCAGGAAATTGACCGCCAGATCGAGCGGCTGCAGCAGCAGAATTTCCGGATCGCCGAAATCACCGACCGCCCCACGGAGCAGGGTGACGAGGTAGTGCTGGACTATGCCGGCTACTGCGACGGCGTTCAGTTCCCCGGCGGCACCGCCCAGATGCAGACCCTGGTGCTGGGCAGCGGTGCATTTATTCCCGGTTTCGAGGAACAGCTGCTGGACAAGGTCCCCGGCGAAGAGGTGACCGTCCACGTGACATTCCCCGAAGTTTACCATTCCGCAGATCTGGCGGGCAAGGCTGCGGAGTTC
>JAXJVC010000314.1:0-1811 GCA_036308745.1 Oscillospiraceae bacterium
AGTCAAGTGTGCTTTCCTCCGGCTGGAACTTGCGGGCCAGGGCAAAATAGAGGTCCAGCACATGGTGCTGCTGTTCCAGGGCGTCGATCGAGTCAGCGGAAGCAGGGTTTTTCAGGGTGATTGCGGCGACCCGGTCATAGATGCTGTATTTTTCGCCCCTGACTTCCAGTTTGAAAATATCATACCAGATATCCAACAGTTCGTTGTTGTCGTCCTCAAAAGGGACGGTCAGAAAGTCGTAGGCCAGGCGTTTGGGCGCATGCAGGCTGTCGGTCATTTCCGCCAGGCGGAGAATCTGCTCGACAGATTCTTTCTGCCATCCCTCTGCAGGTATGACCTGCTCCCATTTCCTGATCAGGTCCAGGATGGGAGCATCCACTGTCAGAAGGGTTTCCGGAAAGTCGATCACGGCTTTCTCAATGGGATCCAGGGTCCTGTTGACAGCTTTTTTTACTGTCATATCGCCGTTGGCGGTCGCGCAGTAACCCACGTCGTAGATGCCGAATCTTCCCGCCCTGCCGATAATCTGGGCAATTTCTCCATAGTTCAGATGGCGTCTGTTAAAGCCGTCGTATTTGACAGTCTCCATCAGGACCACGCGCCGGATGGGCAGGTTCATGCCCATGCCGATCGCGTCCGTGGCAACCACCACGTCGGTTTTCTTTTCCGCAAACAGCTCCGCCTGTCTGTGGCGGACGTCATAGGGAAGGGCACCATAGATTATACTGCACTTGACATGTTTTTTCCGCAGCTGGGCGGCGACGGCATGAACATTCCTTCTGGAAAAAACGATCAGGGCATCTCCTGCCCTCACATCTTCCGGGAAGGAGACAATTTTATCTTCATAGACCAGGGGTGTCATCCTCTTGTGGCGGACTATGCTGTACTCGTCCCCGCAGTCTTTGATGATCCCGATCAGCCTCTGTTCCGCTTCCGGGGCGGCGCAGATATGCACGGTCTCCGCGCAGACGCCCATGATGGCGGCTGTCCAGGCGCCGCCGCGGGCTCTGTCCGCAATCATCTGTGCCTCGTCAATGACCGCCACATCATAATAGGTCTTGAAGCTGAGCATCTCGATAGTGGATGACTGATGCCGCGCGCCCTCGATCAGATACTGTTCCTCTCCGGTCACCAGGGAACAGGGACATTCCGCCCGGTTCAGTCTCTCATACTGCTCGTAGGCCAGAAGGCGCAGCGGGGCCAGATAGATTCCGGTTTCCGCCCGCATGAGCTCTTCAATGGCATCGTGGGTCTTGCCGGAATTGGTCGGTCCTATATGGAGCACAAACTTCCTGTGCATCATCCTGGCCGCAGGATAGAGGTCGACGTAATTGTCGGGGATCCCTGTCAGCACCAGGTCAAAGAGCCGCCTGTCCCTTCTCTGTGCCTCCTCCTTCTCCCGCCGTTTCTGTTCCCTTCTCTCCCGGAAAACATCCGCGCCGTTTTTGGGAAGTTCTTTCCCCTTGCCGTCAGCTGCATTCACAAGCAGCTTCAGGATTTTTCTGTTATTTCTGTCTCCCTCTTCTTTGAAATATGTCTTCAGGTAATCGGCGGCCGGCTCCCCCATCCGCTCGACACAGTCCAGAACAAGTGCCGGATCAGTCAGGAAAAGACCTGGCTTCTCCACAATGGCCTTCAGAAGCTTCTGCCTTTCTCTGGCAGAAAGGATGGGAATATCTTCCCGGACCGCCTTTAAGACCAGATGATATTCCTGTTCTGTGACAGGATTTTTTTTGGGAGCGGGCTCACTCTGCAGGCGCTCAAGGAGCTTACCCCGTGCCGAAACATAGCAGACATAATAATCCTGATAC
>JAXJVC010000315.1:0-1872 GCA_036308745.1 Oscillospiraceae bacterium
ATGCGGTATTAGCAGTCGTTTCCAACTGTTGTCCCCCACTGAGAGGCAGGTTTCTCACGCGTTACTCACCCGTTCGCCACTAAGCACCCGAAGGTGCCCCGTTCGACTTGCATGTGTTAGGCACGCCGCCAGCGTTCGTCCTGAGCCAGGATCAAACTCTCAAAAAATTGTATCTTAAAGCCGAAGCTCTAAAATCAAGTTTTTGAATAATTTGCTTCTAGCAATATTACTCAAGAATTTTCGTTGGCTGTTATTATTCGTCTTATACACGAAAACTTAAACAATCCATAAATTGTCCAAGGTGTTCATTTCGTCTTTGCGTTATTCAATTTACAAGGTACAACGCGCTCGCCGTAGCGAACTTTGACATTATAGCAGAAGTGATTTCGATTGTCAAGAGGTTTTTTCTTTTTTATCGAAATTTTTTCTGTTCGCTGTCCTCCCGGACGGGCCGTTCATCAGACAGCTGGCATATATTATCACAGGGTCACAGGTTTGTCAAGCATGAATTTTGCTTTTTTTGAATGTTTTTATCCGGGGCGAATATTGTCGGTAATTTGCTGCAAAGCCCTGCCTGCATCAGCCTGTGTACCGGTCAAATCACCCAGGCTCACCATGCCGCAGAGCTTCTCATTTTCCAGCACCGGCAGGCGTCGGATCTGGCGAGTGCCCATGATCTGGGCTGCGGCTTTTGTATCGATGTCCGGCGGGATACCGATCACCGTCCCGGACATGATCTGATGGACTTTGGTCAGACCGGGATTGCGTCCTGCCGCAATGCATCGGGTCACCAGATCCCGGTCTGTGACCAATCCCTGCAATCGCCCGTCGCTGCCACAGACCGGCAGTGCCCCAATATTATAATGTGCCAAGGTCCTGGCAGCCACCTCAACCGTTTCATCTGCGCTGATGCGGATCACCGGTTGGGTCATCACTTCCCTGATCTTCATCCTCATCCCCCTTTGTACCTGTGAGGATAACCGAAACCTTACATTCTTATACATGGGTTGAAAATTTCCCTGTACATTATATAATATAGATGTAAGATTTCAGCTCTGTTTGGTGTTTATATAAGTGAGGAGAGGTGAAGCAATGGACGACAAGCGAATTTTGCAGCTGCTGTTTGACCGGGCTGAGGCGGTATTTGACGCATTGGCACGGCGGTTTGGACGGCGGCTGACACTGACTGCCATGAATGTTCTGGGCAGCGCCGAAGATGCAGAGGAATGCGTCAGCGATACCTACCTGGCGATCTGGAATGCCATACCCCCGGCAAAACCGGATCCACTGACCCCCTATGTGTACCGCACCGGCAAGAACATCGCCCTGAACCGCCTGCGAGCCAGAAATGCTCAAAAGCGCAGCAGCTACGAATTATCCCTGGAGGAGCTTTCCGGCTGCATAGCCGCTCCCGCTCAGGACCGGGAGTTGGGTAGAATGCTCAATGACTGGCTCTGTACGCTCCCCAAAAAGGATCGTGTCATCTTTCTGCGCCGCCACTGGTATGGGGACAGTGTCAAGGACATTTCCAAAGCCGTCGCTATGACCGAAGGTGCTGTGTCCGTCCGGCTTCACCGACTGAAGGTCCAACTGAAGGACTATCTGACCAAGGAGGGCTACTATGAATAATCTTACAAAGAAGATCATTGCCGGAACGCTGGCTCTGGGGCTGGCATCGCTCTGCTGCGGCTGCGGACATCGGGAGGTCGTTCCCGCCCAGTCCCGTCCCACCGTCCACAGCGGCTCCCCCACTCCCGTGGAGGTCACCGGCGGACCGGTGTCGCCCCATTTGCTGGAGCTTGCCAATTTAGCGGTCGCACCTCAGTACCCTGAGATGCCCCAGTATCCCCGGCAGGAAGATTATCCGGAATA
>JAXJVC010000316.1:0-2438 GCA_036308745.1 Oscillospiraceae bacterium
AGTGGGCCAGGCCCAGTTTCTCAACGAAGTTAGCGGTCCACATGAACTCATCGTTGTCGTTGGTCTGCTCCACGTAGCCATACTGCTCCAGCTCGCTGTCAGTATAGCCGCTGTCGTCCACATTGTAGCTGCTGTAATTCACGTTGTAGTTGCTCTCTTCAAACTCATAACCGTAGCTGCTCTGATCCGCAGGGTTCAGGCGGTTCTTACCGGAGATGAAGCCGAAGTTGGTGGCAACGGAAACATACATATTGCCGTCTTCCTTGATGGTCAGTGCGGCAATGGGATGGTTCTCGACAGTAAAGTCGGCGTTGTCAGCGGTGGTGACAGTGAATGCCATACCGCCGAAGGGGTTCGTCTTGTCGCGGACACCGTGAACGGTGTTGTACTCCTTGACCACGGCGACCTCACTGGTGGCGATATCGTAGCTCACGATGCAGTTGGCAACGTTGAAGTAGATTTTGCCATTGTACAGGCCCATGGTAACGTTGATAGAGGGATAGGTGGATGCGTAAATACCATGTCTGTCGTACAGCTTGGTCAGCATCTCATTGTTCTCGGCAGCGCCGGTAGCGGGATCCCAGACACGGGCGTGGTACACGCCGTCCTTATCCTCGTAGTTCAGAACGATCAGGGGCTCGTAGTCCTCATCACCGTCGCCCTTATCGGTATCATCCAGCTTGTGGCGGACGATCTTCTGGATGGCAGTGAAGTCGATTTCCTTCTGCTCCTCCTCGAACTCCTCCAGCAGGGTCAGCATATCGGTGGAGTCATACAGGTAGTAGGCATAGCCATCGGCGAAGTAGGTGTTGCTCTTGATACGGGAGAACCAGGAGTCCTCGTAAGCATCGGAGGTGTAGTCCTTACCGGTAGCTTCATCGTAGTACAGAGTCTTGATAACCTCGTAGTTGCCGTCATACAGCTGCATAGCGGCACCATGGCTGAACAGGAAGTACAGGTGGTTCATGTAGCCGTCGGTCTCAACACGGTCACGAGCCATGACCAGGGTGAATACGTCGGTGTAGCAGGGGTCAATATAGTACCACTCACCGTCCACCTTCACGGCGTTCCAGAAGTGGTCGGAGTTGAAGTTCTCTTCCTTGCTGCCGAACATGGTGACTTCGGCATCGAAGGTAACACGGACTGCGTCAACAACATAGTTCTTAGTGATATCGATGTTGCCGTTTTCGTCATAAACGTACAGGTCATCTCTGGACTTCCAGTTCTCGGGCTTGGACATATCCGCAGTAGCGGAGGTGCCGTAAACCTCGGGGTGCATATACTGCACCAGGTAAGTAAAGGCCTTGGTGTAGCCCAGGCAGACAGCGGAGCCTCTGCCCAGAGCGCCGAACTGAGAGCCCTGCCAGTAGTTCAGAACAGGCTCGGTCATCTCTATAGCAGCCTGCTCAGCATATACAGGAATAGCTTCGTTGGGAGTCATGCCGTCCAGATCATCCATGGGAGTATCCATCTGCAGCTTCAGGATCAGTTCCAGAGAAACACGGCCCTCGGGGTTGGTCGTGGTGGAAACATCCAGCCCCATCTGAGTGAGCTGTTCGTTGATCCCTGCCTCGAACTGGTCAGCAACATCCTTGCCGAATTCCTTCTCACAGAATGCGTAGGGATCCGCAGCAATGGCATCCTTGTTCCCTTCCAGATAGGCTTCGGCAGCGGCATTTGCCTCCTCCTCGGTCATGCCGTCCTCAATAGCACCCTGAGTAACCGCATCCTTGATGGCTTTCTGATAGGCAGTCAGCTTCATCTCGCGCACCATGCCAGGGATACCATTATCCACGCAATCCTTCCAGAAGGGGTCCCAGCCGGCGTGGATCTGCTCAGCCAGAGTCATCATAACAGGATTCTTGTTCTCATCCAGGACAACGTTTCCATCACCATCCGTTACAGGAACCTTTGTCTTGAAGAACTCGTCGCTGTTTACAAAGGCAATGGGATCTTTATTAATCGCAGCAGCATTGTCGGCCATGTACTTCTCAGTAGCAGTCTTTGCATTTGTCTGCATAGTTGCCATAACAGTCTCATTCGCCTTAACCTGGTTCTTTGCCAGCTCAAGCTTCATTTCATCGCTCAGAGCATCGTAAGCATCGTTGGCGGCATCCTGCAGGGCAGTCTTAGCGGCTTCCTTAGCGTGTTCGGCAGCTGCTGCCTGGAGTTCTGCATCTGTAGCAACAGTCTCAGCAGTCTGCTCGTCCTGCACCTGTGCATCCACAGTCTGTGCATCCTCGCCGCCCTCGGTGGTGGGCATATCGGCACCGCAGACATCGCACTTACCGTCAGGGGCTTCAGCAGAATCCACGTGATCGGTGGTCTTGTTGTCGCTGGTTGTTTCTGTCGTGGAGAACGTGGAACCGTCAACGGTCACAGACACGGTTTTGGTGGTCTTATTGCCATGCTGGCAGTTGGCTGCTTCCGTGGTGACG
>JAXJVC010000317.1:0-2677 GCA_036308745.1 Oscillospiraceae bacterium
ATATTGGGGTGGCGGTGAATATGGGAACGAACCGTTCCTGCCGGGATTCCCAGCTTTGCGGCGATCACGGAAGGACTGTGTCCCTCCAGCCGCATATTGTTGATGGCGATTTTCTCCTGCAGTCTCATAGTGACACTCCTTCCGTCATGACCGCAAAGTTATGGGGAGAGCAGCCCCAAAGAGCCACTCTCCCCGGTCGGATTATGCTTCGGGTTCTGTTGCGGGAGTGCCGCTAATCTTCAGCATCTTCACTGCCTCGGGCAGAACCAGTTTGGCATCCACACGTTCGCTGGTAATGAAGGCAACCTGGCCACGGTCGGCATACCGCTCCACCAGTCTCTTCATCACACGCTTACCTCGGTCGCCGATCCAGTAGTACCGGAAGTCGCCGAACATAACAGGAATGCTGCCGGGAGTGACCTTGTCCAGCGCCTTGCAGACATAGATCTGGTGGCCGAACAGCTTCTGAGGTTCGCCATCCTGCAGATTCTCATTCCAGAGAAGGCGACCATTATACTGACGGACGCAGCGCAGTCTGCCATAGGCTTCCTCGGAGATCAGCCAGACAGCATTCTCATGGTAGGGGCGGCGCAGAGAGAAGTCCAGGTTAGCCATATCATCGATGGTGATTTCACCTTCCAGTTCGGATTCGGCACCCACATCCGCCTGGTGGATCAGACCCAGAGGCTTGCCCTTGCCGTTGCCGTGGATGAAGGCTTCCTCTTCCGCTTCGCCGATCCGCTCAGCGAAGAAGCTGCGGATATGCTTTTCCAGATCCACACCACCGTCTTCCAGCATCTCATCGGATGCCAGAATGGATGTACCCAGCTTGTGGGCATCCAGTACCACTTCGCCGAAGGACGCCTTGTTAAAGGACCAGGGCTGTCCCTCGATGACCCACTGGGCATCGCCCATACCGTAGGCAATGGGGATATGCATCTTATGGGTGGTGGGGATGGTGGTGGCGACCTGACGGATCACATTCCGCTCGGAAAGAGCCTGTACCAGGTCTTTCTCATAGGTATCGGGCACCAGGTAGCCACCGGCACCGTCGCTGCCTTCCTTCATGCTGTTCTGGGGCATGCCGGTATGCATGGTTTCCCAGAAGGCGGCATTGTAGGCTTCGGCCTTCTTCTGTGCCTCGGCAGAGAGATCAGTCTTTTTACCACTGAACTCTGCGGCCATTTCATCCAGTCTGCGCTTTGCTTCATCAACACTTCTTACATTGCTCATAATTGTTACCTCCAAATAATATTATCGTCTTCCGCCCATTCGGGCAGTGAGCAAACGTTCCATCACATCGTCCTGGGGAGATTTCTCGCCAAGATCGACTGTGCAGTTTTCTTTTACCACCTGATAGATCTGATACCAGGCAAGATTGGCCTGCTTCATGTATTCACGGGCCATGGTGACATAAGGGGAAGAGAAAACGGTGCCTGTAGGCTTCTTTGCCAGGAAGCCAAATTCAGACACCGCTTCTTCACATTGGATCCAGCGCGCCACACTCATGGCGTACTGTTCGATCTGCTGAACAGGGACCAGATGGTCGCATTTTCGCTCATGCAGCCATTCCCATGTTTCCTTATAGATATCCTCGGCGCAGGTGGTACTGCCGTCCTTCTGCCTGGCCTTCAGATAATCCTTGACCGGGGGCATATCGCTGCCTTTCAGGTTGATGGCCTCGTCACCGAAGTCCACAACCGTCAGCTTTCTGCCGCCGGGATTCCCGGATGCGATTTTCTCCGAGATCGCTTTGGGTTTTCTGCCCGCTCCGGGACGGGCTCCGCCGCGATTCGTTCCGTCTTTCGACATAGTATCTACTCCTTCTTGTGTGATAGTGTTTTGATTTCCGGTTTTTTGCCTTTGAATTCGCAAAAAATCTGCGTGTGACCCCGTGCCGTTGTCCCCTTTAATAAGCTGTAGGGATATTACCCCCCATAGGGGTATCACAGGATCAGATTCTGCGGCTTCTTAAAGTGGCGGCTGTGGTAGTAGTCCATCAGCTGATGGAAGCTGTCAAAGTAGTGACCGTTTCCTTTATACTCCAGGCACCAGTGGGGATCATTGGGATCTTTGCTGTACATGATGATAACAGCATGTTCTTTGTCCTGCGGTATGATCCGGACAACGGAGTACCGCTTCAAATCCAGTCCATTCCACAGATACCGGGACAGATCTTCATTCATCGTTCTCACCTCCTTCCTGTTCGTTATGACAGCGCATATCATACACATAACCACAGGCAGGACACTCCTGCCAAAAGTCAGGTGTCTGCTTGTTGTCGTACACAGGCTCCATCCGCTGGTTGCAGAAGGGACAGACCTTTCTGGGAACTACCAGTCTGCGCTCACAGATGCGCTGACTGCTGTTCACATCCACGTCGATCAGTGCGATGCTGTCTTTGTAACCTTCATCCATCACTGCCCAGAAGAAACTGTGACCGCTGTCCTGCTGGTCATAACAGGGATCGGCAAAATCGGTTTTGCGGGTTGCCAGAACGGCATAGTCGGATGTTACGGGAATCAACTGCTTGATCTTCATAGTAAATACCTCATTTCATGAATTTTTGATTTGTGTCCTTTTTGTCACGTGTCCCCGGAGAATAGGACTACTCCATCATGGGGTATCTGTAAGAACAGCAGTAATTTAACGATATATATTCTTACAGATATTCCTA
>JAXJVC010000318.1:0-3228 GCA_036308745.1 Oscillospiraceae bacterium
GTTTTGATGCAAACGCAGGGGGACGGGTCAACCGTCCCCTGCGGACACCATGGACGTGATTTCCTATCATGCGTAGAAAGAGGTGCTCCCATTGGCACTTTCTGAAAAAGGAAAACTGGTGCCCCCCCGACACATTGCCATCATTATGGACGGCAACGGGCGATGGGCCAAGAACCGGGGTTTGCCCCGGACTGCCGGACACGCCGCAGGTGCGGAAGCCTTCCGGCGGATCGCAAATTACTGCCGCACCCTGGGTGTGGAATATCTGACGGTTTACGCCTTCTCCACGGAGAACTGGAAGCGGTCTCAGGAGGAAGTGGCGGGCATTATGAAGCTGCTGCGTCGCTACCTGGAGGAGGCTCTGCAGGACATGGAGAAAAACCGGGTCTGCTTCCGGTTCTTCGGAGACCTGTCCCGCCTGAGTCCGGAGCTGCAGAAGCTGTGCCGGGACGCGGAAAATCGTTCGGAAGAATATGATGTGCAGGTGAATTTCTGCCTGAATTACGGTGGCCGGGATGAGATCGTCCAGGCAGCCCGTGCCTTCGCCAGGGATGTGGCGGAGGGAAAGCATACCCCGGAAGAGCTGACGGAGGAACTGATGTCCTCCTACCTCTATTCGAGAGAGGTACCGGACCCGGAGCTGATCATCCGGCCGTCTGGCGAGAAGCGCACCAGCAATTTCCTGCTGTGGCAGTCCGCTTACTCGGAATATGTATTTATGAATGTTCTGTGGCCCGATTTTGCCCCTGAGCATTTGGACGAGGCCATTGAAGAATATCACCGGCGAAACCGCCGGTTTGGAGGGACATAAAGAGAAATGAAGACACGTATCCTTGCCGCGGCAGTGCTGGTACCGATCCTGTTTCTGCTGGTGCTGGTGGCACCCACCATCCTGGCATCCGTTATTTTCGGACTCCTGCTTGCCATCGGCTCCTATGAACTGCTGTACAGGACCAGACTGGTTCGGCATCCCCGGCTGGTGATCTATTCCTCGGTGATGGCCTTTGCGGTGGTCATGTGGAGCTATGCCGATGCCGTCCATGCTTATCTGGTGCTGGGCGTTTTGGTATTTGCCATGCTGCTGTTTGCGGAAATGATGATGGACCATGTGAAGGTCCGTTTTGAGATGCTGTGTATGTGCTTCGTTTCCGGTTTGGTGATTCCTTATCTTTTGAGCGCTTTGGTGCGGATCCTGGTGATGGTAAACGGACGGTATGTGATTCTGGTCCCCTTTGTGGTGGCTTTCCTGTCCGATGCCGGCGCGTACTTTGTGGGCCTTCAGTTCGGCCATCATAAGCTGGCCCCTGTGGTCAGCCCCAACAAGACCATCGAGGGCGCTGTGGGCGGCCTGGTCACCGCCATGGTGGGCATGCTGCTGTATGTGCTGATCCTGGATCTTTTCTTCCCCAAGCTTACGGTGAACTATGGCCTGGCGCTGCTGTATGGCGTGGCAGGTTCTGCTGTGGGTGTGTTTGGTGACCTGTGCTTCTCCGTGATCAAGCGGCAGACCGGCATCAAGGATTACGGCAACCTGATCCCCGGTCACGGCGGCGTTCTGGACCGCTTTGACTCCCTGGTGACCGTTGCCCCTCTTATGGAAGCACTTCTGCTTCTGCTGCCTGTGGTGGTGTGATTTATGGTAAAATGTGTTAGTATTCTCGGCTCTACCGGCTCTATCGGCCGGCAGAGCCTGGACATTATCAGCCGTCTCCCGGAGATCCGGGTGGCGGCTTTGACAGCCGGAACCAGCGTGGAGCGCATGGCGGAGCAGTGCCGCGCGTTCCGGCCGGAACTGGCTGTTATGGCTACTCAGGAGGCGGCGGAAAGGCTGTCTCAGGAGATTCAGGACCTTCCCATCCGGGTAAACTGGGGAGAGGAGGGATTGATCGAAGCGGCTACCATGGCAGATGCCGACTGTGTTATCACCGCAGTGGTGGGTATGGTGGGTCTGAAGCCTACCCTTGCCGCCATCCGGGCGAAGAAGCGCATCGGTCTTGCCAATAAGGAGACCCTGGTCTGCGCCGGTGAGATCGTCATGGCCGAGGCGGAGAAGTACGGCGCGGAGATCATTCCCGTGGATTCCGAGCATTCTGCCATTTTCCAGTGCCTTATGGGCAGCGGTGACAAAAAAGAGGTCAAGCGGCTGATCCTGACCTGCTCCGGCGGCCCCTTCTTTGGAATGACCCGGGAGCAGCTTCGCGGTGTAACAAAGGCGGATGCCCTGAAGCACCCAAACTGGAAGATGGGTGCAAAAATTACCATCGACTGTGCTACCCTTATGAACAAGGGCCTGGAGGTCATTGAAGCCATGCGCTTATACCGGATGCCTCTGGAGCAGGTGGATGTGGTGATCCACCGGCAGAGCATCGTTCATTCCATGGTGGAATTTGTGGACGGTGCGGTGATGGCCCAGATGGGCACCCCGGATATGCGCCTGCCCATCCAGCTGGCATTGACTTATCCGGAGCGGGTAAACTGCCCGGTGGATGGCCTGGATCTGCTGACCTGCAGCGCCTTGACCTTCTCCAAGCCGGATACTGACAATTTTCCCTGTCTGGCCTTGGCTTACCGCTGCGCCAAGGCAGGCGGTACGGCTTGCCCTGCCATGAACGGCGCCAACGAAGAAGCGGTGGCCATGTTCCTGCGGGATGAGATCGGATTCTATGATATCTACCGGCTGGTGGACCGGGCGGTGGAGGAAGTTCCCTTCGTTCAGAATCCTACCCTGGAGCAGGTTCTGGAGGCTGACCGGCTGGCAAGACAGGCGGTGCGCAACAATTTTTAAGCGAGGCATTTTATGAGCGTTCTTTTTGCGATCCTGATATTTAGTGTTTTGATCTTTGTTCATGAGCTGGGCCATTTTATGGCGGCAAAGTTTTCCGGTGTTCAGGTCAATGAGTTTTCCATGTTCATGGGTCCTGCCCTCTGGAAGAAAAAAGTGGGGGAGACCCTGTATGCCATCCGTCTGATCCCTATCGGCGGATACTGCGCCATGGAGGGTGAGGACGGCGGCAGCGACAATCCCCGCTCCTTTGACAAGGCAGCCTGGTGGAAGAAACTGATCATTCTGGCAGCTGGTGCGGCTATGAATTTCATCATTGGCGTGCTGATCATGGTCATGGTCTATCTGCCTGTTCGGCAGGTGGTGGTTCCGGTGATCCACAGCTTTGAGGAATTTTCCACTGTGGATGGGGCCAACGGCTTGCAGGTCGGTGACCGGATCCTGGA